>CAZKRZ010000026.1:0-12565 GCA_964555325.1 uncultured Muribaculaceae bacterium | reverse complement strand
GATGAAGACCCTGTACAAGATACGCATATTCCCTCCGGACGGAGAGACGCTGCACGAACTCGCGATAAGCGCTATCAAACAGCAGACGGACAAGGATATAGTGCGCAGTTATGAGGGCGTCGTATTGGTCTATGAGATAGGTCCTTTCGATGACAGGACGGCAGCGGAGACCCTGCTCGCCACATTGTCCGCGACAGAAGCCGGAGATGTGACTCTGGAAGAGGTCGGACACATTCTGACAGAATAATTGCTATATTCGCATATTATGGTCATCATCATTTCTCTCATTCTGCTCGGCATATTGATGATGCTGGTGGAATTTCTGCTCACTCCCGGAGTGGGCGTTGCAGGAGTGCTCGGGCTCTGCGCATTCGGCGGCTCATGCTATTACGCCTGGACTGAGATTGGACAGGACTGCGGCCTCACGGTACTCGCAATCATTGTCGTGATAATGATACTCGAAGTGGTCTGGATACTCCGCGCCAAGACATGGAAAAAACTGGAACTCGGCACGGTAATAGACTCCAAAGTCAATCAGGAGGGTGACCACCTGCAGACCGGAGTCACCGGCAAGACCGTCACGAGGCTCGCTCCGATGGGCTCTGCGAGGTTCGGCAAGACCACCTGCGAGGTGAATTCGGAGGGCAATATAATGCTCGACCCGGATACCGATATCGTAATATCCCGTATCGACGGGCATAGAATATTCGTCAAACCAATTAACAACTGATATATGGACAGCATCATGCTCGCGGCGATTGTAGTTGTCGCCCTTATCATCATCTTGTGGTTCTTCCCTGTTGCCCTGTGGTTTCAGGCATTGCTCTCGGGAGTGCATATCTCTCTCATTCAGCTGCTGCTCATGCGCTGGAGAGGTGTCAACCCCCGTACCATTGTCTTTGCAATGATTACAGGTACAAAGGCCGGACTCAAACTCAAGGCAAACGAACTGGAGGCGCACTATCTCGCCAAGGGACATGTCCCGAATGTCGTCAATGCCCTAATTTCCGCTGACAAGGCAAACATCCCCCTGGATTTCAAGACCGCTGCAGGTATCGACCTCGCCGGACGTAATGTGTTTGAGGCTGTGCAGATGTCGGTCAATCCCAAGGTCATCGACACACCTCCTGTGACCGCCGTTGCCAAGAATGGTATCCAGCTCATCTGCAAGGCGAGGGTCACAGTGCGCGCGAATATCAACCAGCTCGTGGGCGGTGCAGGCGAAGAGACTGTGCTCGCACGTGTCGGAGAGGGTATCGTATCCAGTATCGGCAGCGCGGACAACCACGCACAGGTCCTGGAAATGCCGGAATCCATCTCCAAAGTCGTTCTGAAAAAGGGTCTCGATGCAGGAACCGCATTTGAAATCCTGTCCATCGACATCGCAGACATCGACATCGGCAAGAATATCGGCGCCGAACTCCAGATGGACCAAGCAAATGCCGACAAGAACATCGCCCAGGCCAAGGCCGAGGAGCGCCGCGCCATGGCTGTGGCTCTCGAGCAGGAGATGAAGGCCAAGGCTCAGGAAGCGCGTTCGCAGGTCATCGAGGCCGAGGCACAGGTGCCTCTCGCCATGGCAGACGCATTCCGCAACGGCAATCTCGGTATCATGGACTACTACCGCATGAAAAACATGCAGGCGGATACGGAGATGCGTGACGCAATAGCAAAACAATAATGACACCGGAAAAGTATTCAATAGAATTCAGCGTCCCGTCCTATATGGTGGACCGCAAGCGCGCATTGAGGGCGTCGGCATTCATGCAGTACGCCGAGCAGATGGCGATGATAGGTGCACAGGGGTTGGGATTTGATGACAAGTCGCTCGCGCCCTACGGAGTGGTGTGGATACTCGCGAGGATGCACTTTCATTATGAGCGCACGCCGCAGCGTGAAGACAATGTGACCATGTATACCTGGCACAAGGGCATGAACGGACTGTTTTTTGTGAGGGACTACCAGATGTGCGATGCCTCCACGGGAGAGGCCCTCGTAAATGCAACCAGTTCGTGGATTATCATGAATGTAGAGTCCAGACACATGGCACGCGTAGACGAGCTCGGCGGGCTCGTACCGGCGGCTGCACAGTCTCCCGACAATGCCATAAGCAGTCTCGCCCCCAAGATAACAATACCCAAGGGCTCGGAAGTGACTCATATCGGAGAGCACAAAGTAGCCTACTCCGACATAGATGTCAACCAGCACGCCAACAATACACGGTATATATCTTGGGCAATGGACGCGCTCGACCTCGAGCTCACCAGCACACGGGAGTTGAGCGATGTCTATATCAATTTCAACCGCGAGGCTAAACCGGGCGAAACGGTGTCGTTGTACAGTGTCCCAGCCGAAGGCGGATACATCGTGGAGGGTAAGGCCGACGGTGCACAGGTGTTCATCTGCAAGATTTTGTTCAAAAACTGAGCAATCTGATCCTGCACTTTGCAGAATATTTTTCGAATCATCGAAAAATATCTTATATTTGCATTCCGTTTGGTACAACCGAACACCCAAGGAGAGGTGGGTGAGTGGCTGAAACCACAGGTTTGCTAAACCTGCAGACGGGTAACCGTCTCACGAGTTCGAATCTCGTCCTCTCCGCAAAACGGACCGACTTTTCAGTCGGTCCGTTTTTGTATATACACCCTCCTCAAAGCCAAGAATCCTGCAACAAACAGCAATAGAATGCCTTAAAAGTGGTATCTTTGCGGTCTTATGTCAATAGGAAGAGTTAAAAGAAGGGGCTTGGCACTCATACCGATTGTAGTGCTGGTGTGTCTGCTCGCGTTGAATATCTCGATTTTCGGAGCGGATTCGATACTAGGAGCGTCACAGGTTGCACTACTATGCGCTGCCGGGGTCTGTGTATTCCTGTCCATGTGGATATACAAAATCCCCTGGAAGACATTCGAGCAGTCCATTATCGAGCACGTGGGCGAGGTCGCGACAGCCATACTCATACTGCTGCTGATAGGTGCGATTTCGGGGACATGGACCATGAGCGGAGTTGTGCCTGCATTTATATGCTACGGGCTCAAGATTATCAGCCCACAGGTGTTTCTGCCTGCCACCTGTCTGCTTTGCGCTGTAATATCACTGCTGATAGGCTCTTCCTGGACAACTATCGCGACAGTGGGTGTGGCTCTCATAGGCATAGGCAACGCGGAGGGTTTCAACGAAGCGATGACCGCAGGAGCAATCATATCCGGAGCATATTTCGGAGACAAAATTTCTCCCCTGTCAGACACGACGGTAATGGCTTCAAGCATAAACAGGGTCAATTTGTTTGCCCACATAAAGTATATGCTGCTGACTACGGGACCTGCCATGATTTTGAGCCTTATCGCATTTACTGTCATAGGATTATCCCACAGCGGAGCCAGCCAGGTGCAGGTGGGCGAATATACAGAAATCCTGACCTCCCGATTCAATATCACCCCGTGGCTGATGATAGTCCCCGCAGTAGCCGGCTTCCTCATCTGGAAGAGACTCCCTGCCATAATCGTCCTCGCCCTGTCCACTCTCACGGCGGCCATCGTCGCACTGATATTCCAACCTGATGTAATAGCCGAAATAGGCTCAAAAGTCACCGACGGACCGCAGGCCAAAATAATGTTTACGGGCATAGTGGAGAGCATCTACAATACCGTAGGCCTGGAGACCGGCAATGCCGAAGTCAACCAGCTCGTCTCGTCCCGAGGAATGCTCGGAATGCTCAATACCGTGTATCTCATCATATGCGCCATGTGTTTCGGCGGATGTATGAAGGCCTCCGGAATGATTGCAGACCTCGCAGATGCGCTGACTCCCTGCACACGCACGCGTACAGGGCTTGTTACCACCACCGTGCTGTCCGGCACAGCCCTCAACGGCATAGTATCGGACCAATACCTCGCCATCATACTGACTTCCAACATATACCGAGACTCTTTCGACAGGGCCGGATACGACCCGAGACTCTGCAGCCGAAGCGTAGAGGACTCTGCCACTGTGACTTCCCCGCTGTTTCCATGGTCGAGTTGCGGTATGACGCAGGCAACAATCCTGTCAGTGCCGACATTGGCATACGCGCCATATTGCCTGTTCAACATCCTATCGCCGATAATGTCCATACTGGTCGCGGCAATAGGATTCAAAATCCTAAAGAAACAGGCCGGCAAAGAAGATGCGCAGCGGCAGGCACAACTCCCGGACAACGGCAGGGCATAGAAAGCCGCAGTATCTAAATGATTATTTTACCTTGCGTCTAGGCAGGAGGCCATAGCCGTTGGTCATGTGGGCACGGCGGTCCCGTATGGCGATGAGTTCCTCATTTGTACCCTTGACAGGCAGGTCATGCCGCAGGGAATCATAGAACATCTCCCAGGACACCCGCGACGCCGTGGCGGAATCCGCAAATGTCGGCAACGCCGGATCTGCGTGACCGCTCTCTATGCTTTGTGCAACACGCTCGATGAGAGTGCCTATATTCTTCTCGCCGTAGGGTCTGTCGATAATCTGCGTCTCGTCCACACCGCGCAACTCGACATGCGCGGTCTTGAAATCATGGGTCATGCGGCACAGCCCCTTGCTGCCGATAACATCCACATAGGAGCTATGTGTCTGGTCCTTGGATAGTTGCCCATAGACAAAGCCCTGGGTAATGTCATATACCACACCGTTGTCGAAAGTACCGTGACACTGCACCCACCAAGGGTCTTCCCATCCCCACATGCGTACACCCTGGGAGTGCATGGTCTTGTACTCGCTGCCGGCATACCAACGTGCCAGATCCACATAGTGCATACCGCAGTCATGGAAACAAGGCCCTTCGGACTGATGTCCCTCTCCCGGCGCAAGTCCGGGCGTGAGATGACAGATGCGCAAGATTGCGAGTTCTCCAATCTGGCCGGACGCCACGAATTCACGCATGGTGTTGTGGTACCATGAACTCCTCAGATACAGATTGACAGTGCAGATGCGGTCATAGTCCTTGGTGATATTAAGGACCTCACTCTCACGCTCCACCGTATCGGCGATAGGCTTTTCAGCTATGATATGCTTGCGGGAGCGTACTGCCATGGAAATCTGCTCCAGGCGCTCTGAAGCAAACGCGCTCAACACTACAAGATCCACAGAAGAATCAGCATAAATATCAGAGGCATCGCAGGTGACCATCGCCTCCGGAGCGCTCTTGCGGGCCAGTTCCCGACACTCCTCCGACACATCACAAATCCATTTCACATGGAAATGGGGATTTTTGTGAAATTCTTCCAGATAAAAGCGGCCCATACGCCCGAACCCTACAATCGCAACATTGATAATCATAGCACTATATCCTTTTACTCATTCTGCGCCATAAATAGGAGCAGTCGCCAAAGATATTAAAAAGGATATAATAATCGTGCGTATTTTGCGACTATTTGTACATAAAATGCGCAAAATTTACCTATTCGGCAAACTGTCGCCTATTTCCTAATATACTCTGCAAAACGGTAAGCCAGACCGGAGCCCCCATCTGTCATTTCGGGACTCGTCGAGACCTCGCGCCATTCGTCACCGTCTACTTCGGGGAAGAATGTATCGGCATCGGGATATTCGGCCTGCACTTCTGTAACAAACAGCCTGTCCGCCAGGGGCATAGCATCCCGATAGACCTGTCCCCCTCCGATGACAAAGCAGCGCTGCGCATCCGCACAGAGTGCGAATGCCTCTCCGAGACTACGCACCACCTCAACTCCGTCGGGAGCATCGAATCCACTGGAAATGACGATATTGAGTCTGCCAGGCAGGGCACGCCCTATAGAAAGGAAAGTCTTGCGTCCCATAATGACTGGACAACCCATCGTCAGGCTCTTGAACATCTTGAGATCGGCAGGGATATGCCACAGCAAGGAGTTGCCGCGCCCTATCGCCCCGTCGGCAGCCCGCGCCACTATTATACATTTCTCCATAATCACACCGCTACAGGAGCCTTGATTGCCGGCCAAGGATCATAGCCTACCAATTCGAAATCTTCATATTTAAAGTCGAATATGCTCTTGACATCCGGGTTGATGCGCATCGTAGGCAGAGCACGGGGCTCTCTCGACAGTTGCAGGTCCGCCTGCTCGAGATGATTGAGATACAGGTGAGTGTCTCCGGTCGTATGTATAAACTCCCCCGGCTCCAGCCCGCACACCTGCGCTATCATCATGGTGAGCAGGGAGTACGAGGCTATATTGAACGGCACTCCGAGAAACAGATCGGCACTGCGTTGATACAGTTGGCACGAAAGACGCCCGTCAGCCACATAGAACTGGAACATGCAATGGCACGGAGGCAGAGCCATCTTATCTATTTCCCCGGGATTCCAGGCACACACCAGCATTCTGCGGGAATCGGGATTGTGACGGATAGTGTCTATGACCTCCGACAACTGGTCTACGCAGCGCCCGTCAGCCGCGCGCCAACTGCGCCATTGTTCGCCGTAGACCGGGCCCAGATTGCCGTCGGCGTCAGCCCATTCGTCCCAAATCGACACTCCATGGTCCTTGAGATAGGAGATGTTGGTATCTCCGGCTATAAACCACAGGAGTTCGTACATAATGGATTTCAGGTGCACCTTTTTGGTCGTGAGCAGAGGAAAGCCCTCGCTCAGGTCGTAACGGCACTGATGTCCGAAAATGCTGAGAGTACCGACTCCAGTGCGGTCTCTCTTCTCAACGCCGGTCTCTCTGACCAGCCTCAATGTATCCAGATACTGTTTCATATCTCCTAAAATCAGCCTTGAACCGGGAATATTATGGAAAGCACTTCTTCCGGAGGTGTATCCTTGCAGATGACGGTATGCTCCGAATCCAACAGATACACCGACGGTATCGCCCTCACATTGTATATAAGTTCCTGCCGTATCGCCCCGTCACGGTCAAATCCGTTGACCCATGATGCAGGCATATCCGCCACCTGGCGTTTCCATTCGTCTATCTCGGGATCTATATAGACGCTGATGACGGTCAACTGCCTGTCCCTTATGGCACTGCGTACCATTTCGTTGTCGAATGCCTGTACCACATCTCCGCAGGCATGGCAGCCGGGATTGACAAAGAGCAGGACGGTATAAGGGGTCTTGTCATAATCGTACAGACGGTGCATTCGCCCGGAAGCGTCGGCAAAAGCAAAGTCTCCGGCAGGACTGCCCTCCTGATTGAGCAGACACATCCTGGACTGGTGGCTGTATGACGGCTTTAGATTGTCGGGCGTCATGGGAGAGTCGGCGAGTGCCTGTGCCAGAGGCTGGTACAGGTCCTCATCGCGGACGGGGGAATTGGGACCGTAAAGGCATTCTTCCAGAATGTCAGCCAGTTCGGGAAATACGTTGGATGCGGTATCTGCAGCCATACATTTCTCCATCTTGCCGACAAGTCCGCGCAGTGCCTCGGCGGAGGATTCTCTCGAGGGGTTGTTGACGAGCCAGCCTACATATTCCATAGCATTGAGCATCATGGATTTGTTGTCCACGCCTGCCACATGGGCAGAATCGCACAGATAGAGAGTCCCGTCATCCGGCACGGCGAGCAACTTGTCCCAAAAATGCACGCACATATAGTCAGCGACCTCAGCCGCATCGCTGTACATTCCCGGAACAGAGGGCACGACAAAAGCACGTGTCACCCTCTCCGGTGCGGACGAACAGGACGCGGATACAACGCCGGCAACAATCACCGCGACGATAGCATGAATGTTTCTCATAATTGCGCTAAATTACACAAAATCCACATAAGAACAAGCAAAGTATGACGCCCATTCCTGGAGACGCGGATGTGATTTGCATCAGATGATAAAAGCACTTAATTTAGCGGTCGTTTCGGAGATTACCCATGAGTGGATTATAATGACTCTAAACAGAAATAGTATGAAAAAACGCCATTGTGCAATGCTGATTGCCGGTATACTTAGTTGCACCGGTGCGGCAGCGCAATTCTATTCGGCAGGCAACGACCCGTCAGACGCCCGTTGGATGAGCCGACGCGGAAATGCTTTCCGCATCATATATCCGCGACAGACGGATTCGCTCGCTGTCCGTTATTTAGAGGCGCTCGAAAAGCACGCCCCGCAGGTCGGCGCGAGTATAGGATATATCCCGAATGCCGAATACCGCCGCCCTATGCCCGTGGTGCTGCATCCATTCTACCCACTGGCAAACGGCTCTGTATCATGGGCCCCACGCATTATGAACCTCTATACGGTACAGGAGGCATACGCTCCAGACCCGTATCCCTGGATAGACCAGCTCGCCATACACGAATCCAGACATGTCTCGCAGATGCAGTTTGGCAGGGATAAGATTTTTAATCCCCTGTTCTGGCTCTCGGGACAGCTGGCAACCGGAGGACTGTGCGCCATATACGGAGGCCCAACATTCTTTGAGGGCGATGCGGTGACGGCGGAGACCGCTCTGACACGCTCCGGACGCGGACGCACAGCGGATTTTCTCGAATATTATATGGTCGCGTTCGACAGCGGCGACTGGCGTAACTGGTACCGCTGGAACTACGGCTCGCTCAAGTATTACACTCCGGACCATTACAAGGTAGGGTATATGACGGTTGCAGGCACGCGGACGCTGTACGATGATCCGCTGTTCAGCAAACGGTTCTACCACAATGTCTTCCGCAAACGGACCAATGTATTGCACAAGACCATGAGAGAGGCGAGCGGAAAAAATTTCCGCAAGACATTCAGGGAGATAGAGCAGCATTTCCAGAATGACTGGGCGGAGGGATATGCAGACAGGGCTCCGTTTATGCAGAGCGAGGATTTTACGCCTGTTCCGAGGAGGTTCGAGAGTTTCACGGGTCTCACAATGACAGACAAGGGGCTGTATGCCAACCACAACGGTCTCGCCCTGACGAATGAACTGGTGTACATCGGAGAAGACGGGTCCCACGAACGGGTGACATACCGTTCTGCGGCGGCAGGAGATCCGGTATGGGCCGAATCAAGCGGCAGGCTGTATTGGAGCGAAGCTGTGGCGGATGTCCGTTGGGAACTCGGAGGCAGTTCGAGGATACGGTATTACGACATCGAAAACGGCACGCAGGGCGACCTGACCCGAGAGGGGAAACTGTTCAATCCTTTTCCCGACGGTAAGAGGCTCCTGGCGGTGGAGTATCCCATAGAGGGAGGATCCGCCGTCGTCGAAATCAGCGAGACTGACGGAGAGATACTGCACAGGTGGCAGGCACCGGACGGGGTGCAGGTCGTAGAAATAGCCCGCAACGGAGATACGATTGTGGCGTCCGGCATCAGCGAGGACGGATTCGGGCTGTATGACATAGAGGGCGGATTTGCCTGTATACTCGCAGCGCAACCGGTCAAAATCAAGCAGTTGCGCACACATAACGGCGTACTGCATTTCGTATGCGACCGCACGGGGGTCAATGAAGTGTATTCTTTCGGAGATGGAGGGCTCAAACAATTGACCAACACCAAGTTCGGAGCGGCGGACTATGCGTTTGACGCGGACGGCAAGACCATGTATTTTTCTTCGCTGTCCCGTGATGCGAGGAGCATACGCAGAGTACGGACGGATGCTTTGACGGGGAGGGCGGTCGATTTTGCCGACATTCACCGCTATGCCATTGCAGATGAATTGTCTGCACAGGAAGCCGTACTGCCGGTAGCGGAAAAGCCGCGCAAGGGCAAGACCCTGAATGGCATCTCTGAGGCTAAGGATTATTCCAAGGCGGCAAATCTGATACGCTTCCATTCCTGGATACCGCTATTTGTCTCATACGACAATATCCTGAGCATGAGCGATGAAGACCTGTACAGCAGCGTGACGCTCGGAGCGACGGCATTCTTCCAGAATGACCTCGGGACAATGACCGGATATATGGCGTATTCGTACTGGCCGTTTGCTGCACAGGCAAACGGATTTGAGGTGCAGGCCACCTACTCCGGATGGCTGCCGGTGATAGAGGCAAACATAGAATACGGTACGCGTAAAGCATACACCTACAGGCCGCGCACAGTCAGTGCAGGAGAATACTCCAACACGCTGGTCTGGGCCAATTTACGCGACAAGGCCTACTGGAACGGCACACTCAAGAGTTATATCCCGTTTAATTTCTCATCGGGAGGATGGTCCCGCGGCGTCATTCCCCAGGTATCCCTGTCATTGAGCAACGACATCTATGACAAGAGCGTATTCAGGCTGAAACGGATGGACTGGTGGGGCTCGGACGAGATGATACCGGCGGCATATATATTCCAAGGGGCTGATGATGCCGGACAGGTCCTGTACAGCACATACAGAGTCTCCGTGAGAGGGTATTCCATGTTGGCGACTGCGCCTGCCAGTGTCTATCCCCGGCTCGGAATCGGTGCGGAATTAGGCGTGGAGGGCAATCTCTGGCTCGACAGGTTCTATTCTCCAGGAATATACGCACATACTTACGCCTATCTGCCGGGATTGGGGCACGGACAGGGCTGGAGAGTGACTGCGACAGCGCAGAACATGATATGCAGCGATGCCGTTTTCCCCATGAGCAGGTTCAACATGACGCCTCGCGGAATGGTCGAGAGCCTCGACATACGGCAGGCCCTCAACCAGTGCAACAGCCAGTTAAAGGCGACCGTAGACTATGCCATACCTTTTGCGCCGCTGGATCTCGCGATAGGGCAACTGACATACATACGCAATCTGGAACTCATTCCCCATGCGGACATGCTCGTCGGCTGGGAGCGCACTGGGAACGGCAGGACGGCCTACAGCGTGGGAGCCAGTCTGAGCGCAAGGCTCGGCAATCTGGCATTTATCCCCTACGACAGCCGCATAGGAATAGATTTCAACTACAACGGAGGCAGTATCCTGTCCGATATACGACGCTCATGGGGAGGCGATTGCCAACGCATATATCTCGGAATAGTCTTCGACATAGACATGTGAAAAAATAAGGGCGGCCGGTTAGTCCGGTCGCCCTACTCAATTATAACTTAGTCACATTCAGACTATTCGTCTTCGTCATTGGCCGCATACTCGGCAATCAGTTTGGCCTGAATATCTCCCGGAACGGGCTGATAGTCGGCAAACTCCAGTGTAAATGTCGCACTGCCCGACGTAAGCGAACTGAGCGTAGTCGAATACCTGTAGAGTTCTGCGAGAGGAACTCGCGCCTTGAGCACGGAGAATCCCTTTTCCGAGCCGAGTTCTCCGAGTATACCGCGCCTGTTCTGAATATCGGACATGACCGCTCCCTGATACTCTGCAGGGGTCAGCACCTCGACATTGTAGATAGGCTCGAGAATCTTCGGTCCTGCATTGCGGAACGCCTCTTTGAATGCGTTGCGTCCTGCAATGATGAATGCGATTTCCTTGGAATCCACCGGGTGCATCTTGCCGTCATAAACAAAGACGCGTATGTCACGGGCGTACGAACCGGTGAGAGGTCCCTCGACCATGCGCTCCTTGATACCCTTGAGGATAGCCGGCATGAATCCGAGATCGATAGCGCCACCGACGACGCAGTTGTAGAACTCCAGCTTGCCGCCCCACTCAAGGTCAATGACCTCCTGGCTCTTGATATTGAGCTGTGTTTCCTTGCCGTCTATGACAAAACGGGTGTTGAGAGGGCCTTCGGCAGGGCATACGAGGAGATGCACCTCTCCGAACTGGCCTGCGCCGCCTGACTGTTTCTTGTGACGGTACTGTGCCGTTGCTATCTTCGTAATGGTCTCACGATAGGGCACCTTGGGTGCGAAGAGTTCGACTTCGAGACGGAACTCATTGTTGAGACGCCACTTGACGACATTGACATGCTGCTCGCCGTTGCAGTTGAGGATAGTCTGACGGAGTTCCTTGGAATACTCCACCACTACAGTGGGATCCTGTGCGGAAATCTTCTTGAGAGCGTCTCCGAGTTTCTGCTCGTCCTGCTGTACCTTGGCCTTGATAGCGCAGCGGTACTTGCTCGGCGGATAGACTATCTTTTCGGTCTCAATACCCGATCCGATAGCGGAAAGTGTGGTATTGGAACGGCTGTTCTTGAGTTTGACCACGCAACCGAGATCTCCGGCATGCATGGCTGTGACTGCCTCTTTCTTGGTGCCGGCGGCAGCATATACGGCGGAGAAGCGCTCCTTGTTGCCCGTGCTGGGGTCTTCGTAGTCCACACCGGCAGTCACGACTCCGGACATAACCTTGAAGAACGAGACCTCGCCGAGGTGCTGCTCCATATCGTTCTGGTAGATAAAGATGGATGCAGGGGCGGTCTCATCGCATTTGGGGGCAACGGAGACATTCTTGGTAAATTCGAGGAGTCTCTTGACTCCGATATCTTTCTTGCCGGAAGCGCAGAATATGGGGAACACTTCGCGGTTGGCGATGCCGATAGAGAGTCCTTTGCGGATCTCGTCCTCTGTGAGGGTACCTGCATCAAAGAATTTCTCCATGAGGGTGTCGTCGTACTCGGCGGCCTTCTCGATCAGTTCCTGACGGTACATCTCCGCCTCCTCTTTGAGGTTGTCGGGAATCTCAAGATCCTCGCGGGTACCGTTGGCGTCTGTAAAATGATAGTATTTCATCATCAGCACATCCACA
>CAZKRZ010000025.1:0-12772 GCA_964555325.1 uncultured Muribaculaceae bacterium | reverse complement strand
ACTTGCTTTGCAACATGATTTCAAGGCTCCCCGTGAGAAGTTGCTGACCTTTCAGACAGGCTTTGTTGACCGCAGTGCCGCCAATTCCTGGGAAATAAACGGCATCCCTACGGCAAATGATACCCGTTCGTCAGAGTGGAGTGTCGGCGTGGATTTCTCCCATAGTCCGGTTGACAGGCTCAACTACTATGTCACGGCCGGCTATCGTTACAGGCATTATGGCAGTGAGTCGGGTAGCGCTACGCTGCTGGACTATCCCCAGCAGATGATATTCTGCAATGGTGAGTTTGCTTATAGTATAGGTAAATTGCGTCTGTCAGGCGATTTTAGATATGACCGTACAAAAGATCTCAGCGAGTACGACAACCTGGACTACAGCGTGCGGGCGATGTATTTCCTGCGTCCGGGACAGAACCTGAGGGTCAGTGTCGGACAGGATATCTATCGTCCAGATTTGGCGTGGCTCAACACGTGGCAGGATAACAGCGTGGCGGGCGCGACTTCTACCGGCAACTCCTCCTTGCGTCCGGAGCGAAACAGCAGTGTTTTGTTGGGATACTCCTACATGCTGGGCCGGAAACTGAATCTTTCGTCCATGGTGGTGTATAGGTGGAGCAACAAGGGGGCGTTCCGAGAACTGTCTGTTTCCGATGACGGTCGCCTGTCGTCCACTTATGTCAATAATGACGGAATGCGTTCATGGAGGCTTACAGGTGGTTTGATATGGAACCCCACAGATGGAGTAAACCTTTCTATTCGCCCTCGCTGTGTGTGGAACAAGTATCTGTGGGGTGCCGAGGACATAAGTAATTTCGAATATGGGTTCTATTATAGTGCCTCAGCCATGCTGTGGTATGACATCGAACTGTCTGTGTTCGGTGAATATGCCCATCCGGATAATGCGAGGTATCGGGACGCCCAAGCCGTCAAGATGCATAATATCCTGGATATGTATATTGGATTGTCCAGGAACATAGGCAAATGTCATGTATATGTGGGAATCACGGATCCATGGCACGCCAACCGGAAGGAGGTCCGTGAGATAGAGACTTCCGGCTATAATGTTGTCTCTACAACATGGAGACCTGTACCACGCGTCAGTTTAGGACTTACATATTCTTTCGGTCATTTCACAGGACGCGTCAAGCGCAATATGCGTGAGTTCCGCGCTACGGACAATCAAAAAAACTGACCCTCCTTGCGGAGGGCCGTAATTCTTACCTCAAGAGGTCTTCCAACGATGTGGATGCCGAGGTCTTGGAGTCGCGGTATTTGACTATGACAGGGCAGTAGAGTTGTACTCCGCTGCCTGCCGCGACACCTTTGCTTATAGGTCTGCTGCCTGCCACGACGACAGCCCCTGCAGGTACTTCCACGCGCCCGTCGGCATTGCGTGGGACGAATTCCCCGGTGGTGGCGTCGAACAGCGGGGTGGACGCTGTGATAATCACTCCTGATGCGACGACAGCCATTTCCCGCACGATCGTGCCCTCATAGATGCCGCAGTTGCCGCCTATGAATGCCCCATCCTCTATGATTGTGGGCAGAGCCCCGGCAGGCTCGAGCACGCCGCCTATCTGCGTGGCCGCTGATATGTGTATATTCCGTCCTATCTGTGCGCAGGAGCCCACGGTCACATGCGAGTCTATCATGGTGCCCTCGCCTACATACGCGCCTGCGTTGATGTAGGACGGAGGCATCACTATTGCTCCTGGAGCGATATATGCGCCTCTGCGTATGCTTGTACCTCCAGGGACTATACGCACGCCGCTGTCCGGAGCGAAGTTCCTGACAGGGAAGGTATCCTTGTCAAAGAACGGGAACTGCCCCTCGCTCATGTCTGTAATCTTGCCGAGCCGGAATCCTGCAAGTATGGTCTCCTTGACTTCGGCATTGACATGCCATTCTCCGCCGGATTTCTCGGCTACCCGTATGGTGCCGGCCTCCAGGCCGTCCATCACTTCGTTGAATCTTTCTATTGTTATTTCCATTCTATTAGTCGGTGTTTCCGGCGGCTGATATTCAGAACAGTTCCGCCAATATTCCTGCGATGATGCGCGAGGTCTCTTCCGAGGCCTCTACGAGAGGCAGGCGCATTGTCCTGGCGCACAGTCCCATTTGGGCGAGAGCCTCTTTGACAGGAATCGGATTGCTCTCTACAAAGCAGCCCTTGAACAGGGGGAAGAGCCTGTACAGCAGCGCCCTGGCACTCCTGTAGTCCTCTGCCATGGCGGCATGCACCATCTCGGAGACTTCCGCGGGGGCTACGTTGGACGCCACGGAGATGACGCCGTCCGCTCCGCTTGCCATGAGGGCCATTGTCAGGTCATCGTCTCCGCTCAGCACGCAGAATCCTTTGGGAGCGCGGCGGAGTATCTCGCAGACCTGGCTGTAGTTGCCGGACGCCTCTTTGACGCCTATGATATTGGGGCAGTCCTGCGCCAGCCTCAGTACCGTGTCCGGCAGCATATTCGCGCCTGTACGTCCCGGGACATTGTAGATGATGACCGGCAGGGATGTTTCCGCTGCGACGGTCTTGAAATACTGATATTGTCCCTCCTGCGTAGGTTTGTTGTAGTACGGCACCACGACGAGGAACGCGTCCGGCCCGTAAGGTTCGAGCAACTTGATGTTGGCGAGCGTGTCTCTGACGCAGTTTACGCCTACGCCGGCTATGATGCGGTGGCCTTTTGCGTGTTCCTTGGTGATTTCCAGCAGCCTTGCTTTCTCATCCTGCGTGAGTGCAGGCGTCTCTGCAGTAGTGGCTACGGGCACGAGGAAGTCCACGCCCTTGTCTATTTGCCGGTCTACGAGTCCGGCGTATGATTGGTAGTGTATGTTTCGGTCCTTATGGATTGGCGTTACCAACGCCGTTCCGCAGCCGGTGAAAAGTTTTGTCATTGCTTGTTGATGATGAGCTCCTTGAACTCGTGCACACCCTTCAGCTCCTCGAGCATCTCTGCGGCCTTGACTGCGCCCTGCGCAAAGCCCTCTCTCGAGAATGCTTCATGGGTGATCTTGATTTTATCCACGTCGGATTTCAGTTTGACTATATGTGTGCCGGCGACTTCTCCCTGACGAACGGAAGTGATGTCGGGTCTGACGCCGAGATTGTGCTCTATGATTTCGGAGAGCGATTTGGCTGTGCCGCTGGGGGAGTCCACCTTATGCACATGGTGGGTCTCCTCGATAAAGGGGACATATCCCGCGCCCTGCAGTATCTTAGTGGCGCAGTCAACTGCTGCGGACAGGGCTATGACACCGATGGAGAAATTGGAGCCCCATATCATCGGAGTGCCGCATTTCTCAAAATATGCCGTCACTTCCGCACGGATGTCGTCCCAGCCTGTCGTGCCGATGACCGCCGCCTTGAAATGCTCCGCTATGTACTTGTAGTTGGCCCTGAATGCATCGGGTGTGGTAAAGTCGATGCAGACGCTCTCTCCGGCGATTGCGGGGTCGGTGGATGCTACGTCTTCAGTGGGTATAGCCTCTATTCCTTTGTTGATGAGTACGGTCTCAATGATATGGCCCATCTTGCCATATCCGCTGATTACAACTTTCATAAATGTGCAGATAATTGGTTATAGCTTTTTCAATGTCATTCTTGAGAATGTATTCGTTGTCCCTGTGCGCTACCATTATGGACCCCGGGCCGCATATCATGCGTTTGGCGAAATTGTCCAGATGAGGGGCATCGCTCCCGAAAGCGACAGCCTTGGACGGAATGCCCTCCACCGTGTGGTATCTGGCAGGGGCATCGCCTCCCCGGGCGCTCACGCTGATGTGCGGACGCTCCCTGGTCATCCATTCGCATACGGCAGAGTCGCTGGCGAATGTCGTGCGGAAATAGATGCGGCACTGCAGCCGTGGGCTGAGTATATTCTGTGGATTGTCGCTGTGCAGGAGTCCTATGTTGTAGGTGGTAGCCCCGAGTATGGGATCCTCCGGGAAGCCCGCGTCCCTCAGCTCGTTGCAGAAGTCCACGAACATCTCCACCGCACTCCTGCCTCCCTCCGGATAACCGGAATGGAATGCCTCTCCCTCAAATGTCAGGTCAAACGATTTTGTGCCTTTGGATGCGCTCACCATGCAGTTGTCGGTGGGCTCGCAGACGACCAGATACTCCGCACGGAACGGCGTCCGTGCAAATGCCTTCGCGCCCCACGATCCCGTCTCTTCGCCGCTGACAAACAGCGCTCCGAAGTTGCTGTATCCGCGCTCCGCCAGTCTGGAACAGGCTCCGAGAATGGAGATTATCTGTCCCTTGGCGTCGCAGGAGCCTCTGCCGAGTACCTTGTCTCCCGTGAATGTCGGGGCAATGTACGGAGGCACTGTGTCCAGATGGGTGCAGAATACAATATCGGGCGAGCCCCATTTTAGGAACAGGTTCAGAGTGCCGTCCCCGACTTCCATGCATTCGGTCTCGGGCGCGAAACCCTCAAGACGCCTGGCGAGCCATTGCGCCAGTCCTCTTTCTTGTCCCGAAGTACTATCTATCTCGAGTATGTCTCTGAACAGGGCCTCGTCCATACCTCTCTATGCGTGCAGCAGTCCTTTTTCCAGCATCAACTGGGCTATCTGTACGGCATTGGTGGCAGCCCCCTTGCGTATATTGTCGGAGACGCACCAGAAATTGATGCCGTAGCGTACGGTGTCGTCGCGGCGTATCCTGCCCACGAACACATCATCCTTGCCCCAGGCGTACAGAGGCATGGGGTAGATATTGTTGGCAGGGTCGTCCTGTATCGTGACACCGGGAGTGGAGGCCAGCAGGGAACGGATCTCGTCGAGAGTGAAGTCCTTTTCGAATTCGACATTCACCGACTCGGAATGTCCGCCCTGTACCGGTACTCTCACGGTGGTGGCGGTCACTGCGATGTTGTCGTCCCTGAGTATCTTCTTGGTCTCCAATATCATCTTCATCTCCTCCTTGGTGTAGCCGTTCTCCTGGAAGACGTCTATATGAGGGAGAATGTTCTGGTCTATAGGGTAGGGGAATTTGCTGTCATAAGAGCCGGGCTCCGCTCCGGAGCGTTCGGTATTCATCTGGTTGATGGCGCGGTATCCGGCACCGGTCACGCTCTGATATGTGCTCACGACCACTCTCTTGATAGTCAGTGCTTTGTGCAGCGGGGCGAGGGGGAGCACCATCTGGATTGTAGAGCAGTTGGGGTTGGCGATGATCATGTCGTCCTCGCCAATCTCATCTCCGTTGATTTCGGGCACGATGAGTTTCTTGGTGGGATCCATGCGCCAGAATGCCGAGTTGTCGATGACGCGGCATCCCGCTTCGGCAAATTTAGGGGCGAGTTCGCCTGATATTGTGCCTCCGGCGCTGAACAATGCGAGGTCGGGACGCTTTGCAATAGCGTCTTCCGCGCTGATTACGGAGTATTCCTTGTCCTTGAACCGTATTTTCCTGCCGACAGACCTTTCTGATGCGACCGGGTATAATTCGCTGACGGGGAAATCCCTCTCCGCGAGCACTTCCAGCATCCTGCTTCCTACGAGCCCGGTGGCTCCTACTACTGCAACTTTCATAATATCTTTCTACATTAATATATCCTTGATTATACCGGAGGCGGCAAGTCCGGCGCCTTCGCCCGCTCCCTTGATGACAAGAGGTGCGGACAACTCGCTCTGTATGACAGTCACGTTCTCCGAACCCTGCAGGAAGAAGTACGGGCTGTCCGCTGCGACGAGTTGCATCTTGATTTCCGCCTTGTAGCCGAGGCGGGAGGTATTGTCCTTGCGTATGGACGCTACAAACCTCTGCCTCATGCCGAGCCGGTCGAGTTCGTCTTCCTTGTCCCTGAATACCTGCTCGTATGCGTCGAGTTTCCTGTAGAACTCCTCTATGTCACAGCCAAAGAAGTCTTCCGGCAGCATGGGGCTTATCTCCACGTCTTCCGCCTCGAGGGCGACCCCCGCCTCGCGAGCGAGGATCAGGAGCTTGCGGAGCGCGTCCTGACCGCCGATATCGGCGCGGGGGTCGCTCTCGGTCAGCCCGTTGTCCTGTGCCCGCTTGAGCAGCGTCGATATGGACTCGGTGCGTTCGCCGTCATAACTCGTGATGATATAGTTGAGAGTGCATGACACCGCTGCCTCTATCGAGACTATGGCGTCACTGCAGTTCGCTTCTCCCGAAATCGCCTCCAATATGGGCAAGGCGGCCCCGACGGAGGTATCATAGCGGAAAAATGCCCCGTTCTCCTGCGCTGTCGCCTTGAGCGCGGCGTATTCCGGAAAAGGTATTGCCACCGAGCGGCGGTTGGATGTGACGATATTCACTCCCTTGCGGAACAGTTCCCCGTATCTGAGGTATATCCTCGGGTCATCTGTGCAGTCCACCAGCACTGACTTGTCCTGCGCCACTTCCCTGACCGCATCAAAGAACGCTCCTCCCTCCGCGCTCTCGCCGTGTTTCAGACGGTAGCTGCTTTCGGCAGGTTCTATACCTTGCAGGTCGATTACATATTTCCGGCTGTCGGACAGGCCTACTATGCGTATGATGCGCCCTCTGCGCTTTGCCATGCGCTCCGTATTGCTCCCTATCATGTCGATGAGTGCGCGTCCCACCGCTCCGTGTCCGGCAATGAACACATCTATGACAGCGGGCGTGCTGTCTTCAAAGAACTCCCTGTGTATGGCCGCGAGTGCGTCTTTCGCCACGATGTCGCGGACCTCTGTCAGGAAACTGCCGTATTCTGTCCTTGTGATACTCCCTACAGGTCTGATACCCAACTCTTTGAGCGCGGATAGTATCCTCTGCTCCGCACCCCTGGCATTGCTGACATTCTCTCCAGTGAGACAGATTGCCGATATGCCGTCGCGGACCTTGCCGACGAGCGAGACGCCTTTCCAGCATTCGACCTTGCTTTCCGTTCCGGCGCCTACCAGCGTTCCTGGATTTCCGGGGTCGAATGTGTTCTTGATGCTGAATGCTATGCCGGCCTCCATTGCCGGAGCCACCGCCGGGGCATAGAGCACCTTTGCGCCATGGCTCGCCATGTCGAATGCCGCGCCGTATGATATGTTGGTGACGGTACGCGCCGCCGGTACATCCTTGGGGTTTGTGGTCATGATACCCGGCACGTCAGTCCAGATTTCCAGCGTTTCCGCCTCTATTGCAGCGGCATAGAGAGCCGCGCTATAATCCGAACCGCCTCGTCCGAGAGTGACGGGCGCTCCGTTCTCGTCCCCAGCTATGAACCCCGGAGCGACGAATACCTTCGTCTCCGGATGACTGCCGAGCAACCCCCGTATGCGCCTGTAGGATTCTTCCTTGTCCACACTGCCGTCCCGTTTGACTATCAACTGTCTGGAATCGGTCCATAATGCCGGAATGCCCTCGCATTTCAGTTTCCCGGCGATAATCATTGTGGACAATAATTCACCGAATGTCTCCGCGACCTCGCCCTCCGCTTCTTCCAGTTGTGCAAACACCTTGTCCGTCTCGCTGATGAGCTCTGACATCTCGCTGCCTGTAAACAGCCTGCTTATGATGGCGCGGTGCTGTCTCTGCAACTTGTCTATGAGCCTGCGCTTGCACTCCCTGTCTTCCGTCTTGCCGATTTCGATCAGCGCATCGGTACAGCCGCTGATAGCGGAACTGACCAGCACCACACGGCCTTTGCGCGAGGCTGCTGACACGATGTCGAGCACTCTGGACATGTTTGTGGCGTTGGCGACAGAACTGCCGCCGAACTTCAGGACGATTTGCGGGAATACATTCATATTCTCAAATATCGTCCTTTATCTGAAACTTTCAAAGTCGGGAAGCCCTATATGTGCAGTGATTTCTTTCAATTTCTTGTCATCGCGGGGGCATATCATCAGCACATCGTCCGAATCGATGACTACATAGTTGTCAAGTCCGCTGATTGCCACTAATTTTTTCTTGTCCGAGACGAACAGTATGTCGTTTGCCGAATGACGGATGAGCCTATGTTCGGCATTGCCGGCGTTGCCGTCGGCGTCATGCTCCGAGATATAATTGTACAGGGAGTCCCAGTTGCCTATGTCCGCCCATCCGAATTTGGCGGGCAGCACCCAGTCCTTTTCGGTCTTTTCCATCACGGCGGAGTCTATCGACAGGCGCTCCATGTCGGTGTACGCCTTCTGCAGGAACTCCAATTCGCCCTCTGTGCCGAGAATGTCTTCCCAGCCTTTGAACAGGCCTGTAATCTGAGGCACAAAGCGCTCCATCTCCTCGCGTATGACCTTTGCGCTCCATGCGAAAATACCTGTGTTCCAGAGGAATTCACCGCTATTGACGAATACGGACGCTATCTCTGCATCGGGCTTTTCGGTAAATGTCTTGACCTTGAGAATGCCTCCGTGCTCGTATGCGCCCTTGCCTCCGACGGCCTGTATATATCCGAAATTGGGGTCGGCCCTGTCCGGGACAACGCCGAGAGTGATCAGGGCATCGTGTGCGGATGCGTATTGCAGGGCTTCCGACACAGTCTCTACATATAGTTGGACATTGGTGATCATGTGGTCCGACGGGCTGATGACCATCACCGCATCGGGGTCTCTTTTCAATATCGAATACATCGCGTAGGCGATGCAGGGGGCGGTGTTGCGGCTGTACGGTTCGGTCAGGATATTAGCCTCGGGCAGTTCCGGAATATGCTCCTTGACCGCATCTTGGTATTTGGTCAGAGTCACGACCAGAATATTCTCCGGAGGGACTATGCCGCAGAGCCTGTCGTATGTCTGTCTGAGGAATGATTTGCCCGTGTGGGCAAAGTCGAGGAACTGTTTGGGTTTGGCTTCCCGGCTGAGCGGCCAGAATCTCGATCCGGATCCGCCTGCCATGATCACACCGTAGTGATGGTTGTCCATAATTCAATTATATATTGGGATGACCGCCTGCGGATAGTATTCTATGTCTGCGCATTCTCCGTCCAGCAGTACTGTCACCACGTCCAGGAATATCTCAACATCGCCGCAACTATGCTCCTGCAGGTAATGGCGTGCGGCGTTCGCCATGTTCCGCCTTTTGCTCCTCGTGATGTTCTCAAGAGGGTCTGCTGCGGCAGGGGCTATACGGGTCTTGACCTCTACAAAATGTAAGCCGTTCTTGTCTATCGTGACAATATCCGTTTCCAGATGTCCGCTCCGCCAGTTGCGCTCGATGACCTTGTGCCCGAGTCCCTCCAGGTAGTCGGCTGCGAGGGCCTCGCCAATGCGTCCGGTATCTTTGCGTCGCGTCTCCATGGCTGTCAGTCGAATGTGACTACAGTTACGCCCGTGCCGCCGTACTGTATCTGCTCGTCCTTGGCGCTGACCACTCCCGGCATCGTGCGCAGGTATTTCTGTATCTCGTCCCTCAGGACGCCTGTGCCCTTGCCGTGAATGATTCTGACGGAATTGACATTGAGCATAATCGCGTCATCGACATATCCGGTGACTATGTCGAGCGCGTCCGCCAGCCTCATTCCGCGGATATCTATCTCCGTGCGGAAATTGAGTTTCCTCTCCTGAATGCCGGCGTCTATCTTGCGGCTCGGCTTGGTGATGATGTCCTTGACCGCCGTCTTGAACTCGTTGGACGAAATCCTTTCCACGCGTGTGGGGGAGAGGTTGCTGGTGATGTTGCCTATGGCAATGGTTATCGATTTGGAGGAGACTCTGGTGACTTCTCCGACCATGCCGTTGTCCTTTACCCTGACCTTTTCGCCGACTTTCAGCGGGCCGCTGCGGAACTGGTCCTGCGGTTTGGTGGCGACGCCGTCCCCGTTCGCTGCGCTCTGGCGGCGTTTCTTCTTGGCGAGCTGCTCCAGTTTGCGGTCTATATATTCGTCACGGGTCTTGCTGTCGCGCATCTTGCGTTCCTGCAGGGCGCTCACAAAGTTGCGCAGTTCCTCGCGGACTTCCTTGGTCTGGCTTTTCTCGGCCTGGGATTCCTTGATGACGCGTATGGTGTGCTCCACCTGCTTGTTGGCGTCCTTGACTATGGCTTCGGCCTCGCGTTTGGCCTCTCTGAGTATCGCCTGCTTCTGCTCCTTGATGTCGAGCAGCTCCTGCTGATACTTGTCAGTGATGTTTTCGAGGTTCTTGTCAGTCTTCTTGATCTTCTGCAGACGCTCGTCCAGGGCTCGGCGGTTGCGGGCTATCTTGCGCAGGTTGCGCTCTATGCCGACAAACTCGTCGCCTGCGCGGCTCTCCGCGTCTTTGACTATGCTCTCCGGCAGCCCCATCTTCCTTGCCAGTTCGAATGCGAACGAATTGCCCGGCATTCCGGTCTCGAGTTTGAACAGCGGGGCCATATTAGCCGCGTCGAACAGCATCGCTCCGTTGGTCACACCTGTGTCCGCTCCCGATGCGTAGAGTTTCAGATTGGTGAAGTGCGTCGTGATGACGCCGTAGACTCCGCGCTTGTCTATCTCGCTCAATATCGCCTCGGCAATCGCTCCTCCTGCTGCCGGCTCCGTTCCGGACCCGAATTCGTCTATGAGCACGAGCGTCTTGTTGTCGGCCTTGGCGAGCATGTTCTTCATGTCCTTGAGGAACGAACTATATGTACTGAGATCGTTGTCAATGGACTGGTCATCTCCGATACTCAGCACTATGCGGTCGAACACCGGCATCTCCGAGGTCTCGGAAGTGGGGATGAGCATGCCCCATTGGAACATATACTGCAGCAGACCTACTGTCTTGAGGCATACGGACTTGCCTCCGGCATTCGGTCCGGAAATCAGCAGAATGTGCTTCTGCGGGGTCAGCGTCACGCTCAACGGAACTATTTCCTTGCCCTCCTTGTGCAGGGCTTTCTCTAACAGCGGATGCCTTGCCTTGCGCAGCAGCATCTCTCCGCTATCCGATATTATAGGCATTCCGGCTATGTAGTCGAGAGCTGTCTGTGCCTTTGCCATCAGGAAATCCACCTCTCCGACGAATGCCGCACCCTCCATGAGTTCTGGTACATACGGACGCAGGAAATCGCTGAATTCCGCCAATATGCGTGCAATCTCCCTCGTCTCCGCAAATCGGAGTTCGTTGATTTCGTTCTCCATTTCGACGATTTCCGCAGGCTCTATATATGTAGTCTTGCCGGAAGCGGATTCGTCATATACAAATCCCGATAGCCTCCTCTTGTTGGCGGTGCTGACGGGGATGAGATACTTGCCGTCGCGGATGTTGATGCCCATGTCGCTGTCCGTCAGCCCCTCGTCCTGTGCTTTCTTGAGAATGGCTGCGGCGCGCTTGGATATGGCGCTCTCCCTGTCGTGCAGGCGTTTGCGTATGTCGTACAGCTCGTCTGACGCATTGTCCTTTATCTCTCCATAACGGTCGAGTATGGAGTCTATTCTGCGCTGCACCTCCGGGAAGAATGCTATCGGCTGTGCGAGTTCCTGGAGCAGGGGATATATGCCATCCTTGATGCTGTGGAAAAACCACAGTATCTTGCGCACGGTGTCTGTCATTGTCCTGAGTTTGCCCAGAGACAGCAGGTCGATGTAGCTGCCCTCTTTCTGCAGGGGTGCAAGGAACGGCAGTCCGTCTATATAGCCCGAAGTGGGGAAACTGTCTTCGAACATGACTATCAGGCGCATTTCGTCAGTTATCTGCAACTTGCGCCTTATAGTCTCCGGATCTGTGCAGAATTGTTCTTCTTCTACCCTCTTGGCTGCATATTCTGTCGAACAGCGGTCTGCAATTGTCCGCCTGACCCTGTCAAATCCCAGTTTTTCCTCTATTCTTTCCACTATTTCAAATCCTCGATGGAACGCAACGGCCTTATCACGCCGTCATTGACTATACTTATACTTCCTGTTTCTTCGGATACTACCACTACGGTGGCGTCACTCTCTTCCGTGATGCCGATTGCCGCCTTGTGTCGCATGCCGTATTTCGGCGGCAGGTCGGTCCTGCTCGTGTTCGGCAGTGTGCACCGCGCCGCGACTATACGGTCCCCGTGGATGACGACAGCCCCGTCGTGGAGAGGGGAATTCTTAAAGAACAGATTGAGTATCAGTCTGCTGACTATTGAGGAATCTATCCTGTCTCCTGTCTCCACTATATATTCAAGGTTGTCCTCCCTCTCTATCACTATCAATGCTCCGGTCTTCTGCTCGGACATTATCTTGATTGCGCTGTAGAGCTCCTTTCGTGCCTCCGAACCAATGCCGTCGTCCTTCATGCCGAAGAACTTGCCTATCGAACGCCTGACTTTCCTGCCCACATCGGAATTAGAACCGAGTTTGATGAGGAAACGTCTGATTTCCGGCTGGAATATCACAATCAACGCTATCACGCCCACGTCCAGCACCGTGCTGAGCAGTTTGGTCATGAGCTTCATGTCGAGTGCGGATACCACTACCTCCAGGAAAAACAGCGACATGATGGCTATGAATATGTTGAGGGCTACGGAACCTCTGATCCAGCGGAATGCCAGATAGATGATCGCCGCAATCATCAGTATGTCGAGGATGTCGGTGAATGACATCTGCAAAAAACCGAAAATATCCAGCAGCATAAACAAAAAGACCATTATAATGGTAGTATCTCCGCAAATGTAGTGTTTTTGCCCCGATTATGAGAACTGTTTTGAAATATTCTTCAATGTTGTTTCCGCTGCGCAGGCGCTGTCGGGCGCGCGGAGGCGGAGCATGTGCCGGAGGGGCTATTTGTTTGATTTTGCGTTAGAAAGCATTGAAATTCGAAAAATAAATGGTATATTTGCAGCTCGTCAAATTATGTGACGAGATTAATGTATTTATAATCAATTAATTATCAAACAATGCCTGGATTAATTGGA
>CAZKRZ010000024.1:0-12778 GCA_964555325.1 uncultured Muribaculaceae bacterium | reverse complement strand
CAGTTGCGAGAGATCCACCTCTACGGGAATCTTTACGGAATAACTCCCATCGGGGAGCGTAACTGTAGAGGGGACGGTGAACATATCTTCGTGCGCCCCCTTGTTTTCGAGTTCGACAGAGAGTTCGCCGTCATTGCCGGGACGTGCAATCTCCAGTTCGATAATGCCCGAATCCGTCCCCTGCTGAAACTCTTTGGTCAGCACGGACTGGATGAAATGTATCTCCTTGGCGTCCTCGGAACTCGGTCTGTAGATTGTCCCGGTCTGCTCCTTATCACAAGCAGTTGCGACAAGGAGGAATGATGCCATGAGGCACAATATGCTATCTGAATATTTCATCGTATTATGTCTGTCAAGGGTTCTGATCTTCTTCGTTGATATTGGGATTGGCATCCAGTTCATCCTTGGGGATCGTCAATACCCAGTCATAGGTATCCGCCCTGGTGAGATCGACTCCGTTTCTCTTCATCGTGGAAATGCACTCCTCCGAGAATCCGTCTTCCGAACGGCGGTCGATGCCCTGGCCTGTACGGCGGACATCAAAGATGCGCCCATACTCTCCCCAGAGTTCCACACGCCTCTGAACCAGAATGTTCTCCAGCAGAGATCCCGTCCAGGTATTGGTCGTCGCGCCCAGGTAAGTACCCGAATAATTGTAGGCATTGTACTTGGGGTTCCTCTTTGCCATCACCGTGTTCATGATGTCGCGTGCCTTGTCCTGCTCTCCGAGCCTCAACGCCGCCTCTGCCGCGGTGAAATACATTTCCTCAACCCTCATGTAGATATAGTCACCCAGCCAGGACTGCACATTGGAGAAAGAGAATTTTCTGGAGATGTAAGGAGACTCCTTGTCGGTCGGGTCCCACCATTTCAGACGGATGTCCCCTGCCCCGATATGGTTGTACAACTGCTTATTAATCAGCTTGGGAGCGGATTTGCCGTAGGCTCCGTCTATATTGTCCATGTGGGTAAAGAATCCGGCATAGGCTCCCGACTGCTCCGAAGTCTCAATACCGGCTCCCCACATCACATTGCCAGCACTTATGGCATTCATTCCGCCCATCAGTTCCGTCTCTCCGCCAATAATGTAAGAGCCTCCGTCAATGACCTCGGACGCCGCCTTGTAAGCCCCGTCCCAGTCTCCTGTGGCAAGACAGACACGGGACTTGAGGCCGAGTGCGACATATTTGTTGATATGTGATTTGTTGCCGCTGTTCAAGGCCGCGGTCTCTGCCGCACCGAGCATCACCACAGCCGAATCTATATCCGAGGTAATCTGCGCGTAGAGCGTCTCCAGGTTTTCCCTTGGCCGGCCCTCCGTCTTGATGGATGTAGGCTCGGTGTAGATAGGCACTCCAGGATCATTCCAACGGTATTTCCCTGTCATCGGATTGTAAGGAGAACGGGCAAACCAGGTAGCCAGCCCAAAATAGGAATACGCCCTGATTGCATACGCCTGTCCGACGACATAGGAGACATCGGCAGGATCGCCGCCCATCGTCTCCTTGGCGGCAATGATATTATTGGCATTGGCAATCCACTTGTAGTGGGCATACCAGACATCATAGGACCTGAATGCTGATGAGGTATACTGGTTCTTGACATTATAGACATGGTCGTACCAGAACCAGCCGTTGCCCTGTGACTGCATGATCATATCGTCTCCCATCACCTCCATGGCGAGGTTGTATGCTGAGACGCCGAAGCACTGGTGAGTGTTTGCGGAAGTAGACCATCCCGCGGTCCACATGGAACGGTAGATTCCGTTGATGGAAGTGATCGCCGAGGATGCATCTTTCATCAGTTCCTCTCCGGAACCGGAATCCGTAGGATTGAACTCAAGCATGTCACCGTCACAGGAAATGGCTGCAATGGCCGCTATCGCCAGAATATATAGTTTGTTTCTCATTGTATATCCTCTTAGAATTGAAGGTCTATGCCTGCCACTATCGCTCTGGACGGAGCATACGAATAAGACACGCTGCCCGTGAAATTGTACTGCGGGTCCATACCGTCCAGATGATTGAACATGGCGATATTGTCTGCAGTGATGAACAGGCGCAAGGCACTCACATCCACCTTGGAGAGCCAGCTCTTGGGGAGGGTGTAGCCAAGGGTGATATTCTTGATTGCAAAGTATGACGCATCGATCAGGGCAGAGTCATTTGCAGGAGCGGAGGCTCCGATTGCGACCATAGGCACATCGGTGACATCCCCGGGCTTCTGCCACCTGCGCAGGACATTCTTGTGCCAGTTGTTGCCGGCGTACTGGACATTCATCGTACCCGAATAGAGTCCGTCATAGACCTTTCCGCCTATAGACCATGTGGTCAGGAAAGACAGGTCTATATTCTTGAAAATGACGAAACTCGAACCGAGACTGCCGGACACTGCCGGCTCGCGGCTGCCCATATAGTATTTGCTCATGGAGGCGAGGGAAACATTGTCCGTGACATATTCGTCACAGCGGACATTGCTTATATTGCCGTTCTCATCGACGCCCCTCTTCCAACAGGCATAGTAGAGCTGCTTTCCGGTAGCCGGATCGACGCCTGCGGTCTTGGACAGGTAGAATGTGTATATCGGCTTGCCGACTTCGATTACGGCTGCGCCGGAACTGATGAAATCCTGCGAGGCGGTCAGGCTCGTGACCTTGTTTCGGTTGAGTGAAGCCATCGCATTCAGGTCCCATCTGAAATTGGGCCTGTCCATGACATTCGTCCTGCCGGAGAATTCGAATCCCTGATTCCTCATAGAGCCTACATTGGCATCATATCCGGTAAATCCGGTAGAGATAGCCAAGGGATTCTCCAGAAGCATGTCACGGGTATGACGGTTGTAATACTCGGCGGTGAATGAGACTTTGCCGCCGAAGAGCGAGGCCTCTATACCGGCATTGAGATTGCCGTTCTTTTCCCAGGTAATGGCCTTGTTTTCGAGTTTTGAAGCAAATGCTCCGGCCTCGCTGCCGTTTGCCCAAGTATAGTCGTAGAGCCCCTGCCACGCGTAATAGGTGCCGAGGTTGTCGTTACCCTGGACGCCATAGGAGACTTTGGCCGTGAGGTTGCTCAGCCACGAAGAAAAACGCTCCATGAAACTCTCCTGCGAGACCCTCCACGAGGCTCCGACAGACCAGAAATTGCCCCAGCGGTCCGTCCTGTAGAACCTCGAAGAACCGTCGGTACGCCAGCTGGCATCGAAGTAATAGCGGTCATTGAATCCGTAATTGAGCCTGGTAAACCAGGATTCTATGCCATAGTCATTGGAATAGCTGGAATTGCCGGAGGTCGTGACAGCCGGATCGAGTTCATCAATGCCTGCCATTATGCCCGTCTTCTCGCCCATTGCATAATTGTACCTGTAGCGATAGTATTCATGGCCGAACAGGAGTTTGACATCATGCCTGGAGAATGTGCGGTCGTAGTTGAGAATCTGGTTGAATGTATAACTGAGAGTCCTCGTATTGGTCTTGCCGAGACGGCCTCCCTGGTCAGCCGCATTGCCGTGATACTTGTCATTGGCAATGGTACGCTGATAATCATTGAAGTCAGTACCCAGATTGGCGGTAAACCTCAGGCCATAGAGCAGAGCGTCTTCCCTGACCGTACCCAATGTAACGTACGTCCTGGCAGACAAGGTATTGCGATAATAATAAGCCTTGTTGTTGTAGAGTTCGGCCTTGGAGTTGAAGCCCTGGGCCGTGGGACGGTTGGCATAGCCGTTGTCATCCTCGTCACCATACTCGTACTGGAGAGAACCGTCTGCGGCAAGCACATTGTTGCCGTTCATATCCTTGAGGTAGACCGGATAGACCGGGGCCATGAACTGGGCCGTATACCAGACATTTGAGGTTGTAGAGCCGGAAAAACTCTGATAGTCGGCCTTGGTATGCGAATAATTGGCACTCATACCCACCTTCATCCAGGAATTGGCCTGCGCATCCACATTGACCCTGCCGGTATAGCGGTTGAAGTCAGTGTTCTGGAGAATGCCGTTTTCCTTGTAATAACCCATGGAAATAAGGAAATTGACCTTCTCGCTTGCTCCCGTCACAGAGAATATATGCTCGGTGCGCAAAGCCGAATTATCACTGATCTCATCCATCCAGTTCTCGTTCCATGCCGCCGCGGCATCACTCTTTACCTTGCCGGTGGCAGGATCGATCAGGTCAGCCCAGCTGTAGTTTTTGTAGGGATTGTAGTATTCGGGATTCTTCAGACCGCCTATGGTCTGGCCGAGGTTGGCGGCAGCGTATGCGCTCGCACCGTCGAAATCCATGCCCGTGCTATACTGGGCACCATTCCTCAGTGATTCGTATGTAAGTTCCACGAAATCATCCATTCCGACCAGGTCATAGCGTTTCAGCGAACGAGACGCGACACCTGCGCTCCCCTTGTAGTTCACGACGCACCTGTCACCGCTGCCTTTCTTGGTGGTGATGACTATGACTCCGTTGGCTCCGCGCGCTCCATACAACGCACCGGCAGAGGCGTCCTTGAGGACAGTCATAGACTCTATGTCTGCAGGGTTGATTGCGCTGAGCGAACCGTCATAGGGAATGCCGTCCACCACATACAGAGGAGTGGAGACCGCATTGATAGAGCCGATTCCGCGTATCATGATAGACGAGCCCTCACCGGGCTGGCCTCCTCCGGAAGTCACCTGCACGCCCGCTACCGTTCCCTCGATGGACTTTGTGATGTTACCCGTGACCCTCTTCTGGAGGTCTTCGCCTTTGACCACGGACGCAGAGCCTGTGAAACTGCTTTTCTTGGCCGTTCCGTATGCGATGATCATCACCTCCCCGAGTTCGTTCTCCAGGACGTCTTCCGCCAGCACCACATCTATCACGGCCTTGCCGCTGACGCTTATCTGCTGCGTGACATAACCTATGCTGGAGAATGTCAGGACCGCGTCAGAGGGAATACCGGACAGCGCCCAATTGCCGTCCGCATCCGTACTCGCCCCTATCATGGTGCCTTCTATATAGACTCCGACCCCGATGAGCGGAATATTGCCGCTGTCCGTGACCCTTCCCTTTACATCCACAGTCTGCGCGACGGCAGACAGGACGCAGAGAAAGGCTGCAGATACGGTCGCCAATGCTTTCTTTATGCTATTATTCATAATCTGTACCGAATAAATTCATATTGTGGATGAGAGTCCACAGATCTTCCACCGCAGGCTGGGTTCCAATGACAGGAACGGCTTCCACGCCATCCAGCCTCAGACCTACGGCAGAGGCCTCGGCCTTGAGGGCGAGATTCTCGAACACGACAGAGGCCATTGGCCTGGCAGACTGTTTCTGCGCTGCTGTCGTAGTGGCGGAATCATGCCTGGTCAGTTTGTCACCGGCATTGTTCTCTACGGTAGCCAGGACCGTATAGGACGTACCCGGCTCGACATTGACAACGAGAGCAAGGCCTCCGCCATTGATATACTCCATATAGGAAGAGGACAGTTCGCTGCCCTCATTGGCAATCAGTGCGGGATAGGATGACTCGGGGATGCCGGCAAGCGCAGCCGTCTTGACAATGATCAGTTTGCCGGACTTGATGCCCGAGCCCTTGAGCACGCATGCCATCTTGCTCGAAGTGTCGCCGTATTTTTCATTGACAATAGCTGAGATGGAGAACCATGTGTACTCGTTACTGCTGGTCTTTGTCGTGATTGAATTGACTGTCAGTTCTTCTTCTCCAGATGCAGATGTAGCAAGGGCGGACATGGTATAAGACACGCCAGCCGATACCGGAGTCAACGAAGTATAACCGTTCTCCGTGTTGAGCATACTCAGGTATTCTTCATTGACAGCATAACTGTAGGAAGGATCTCTGAGAAAGTCCTTGACCGCCTCTTTGTCATAAGGATCGCTGAAAACGGCGTTGAATGTCGATGTCGGGAGCAGGCGGTAGCGTATGCTCTGCACATCCTGCCCTTTCCATGAGCACCATACGGAGTTGGTCCAGCCATATCCGGAAAGGCCGTAATAGGCATTGGTCAGATAGAAGTTTTGACTGAACCACTTGCCGCCGCCGTAATTCGGTCCGGAAGACCAGCCCGTCGCCGTAGTGGTTATCCGCTTGGTGTACAATTCGGTAGTGACATTGCCGTCGTAGTCCATTCCGAATGCGATGATGTCGTAACTCATCTCGGAAACCAGGCTCGACACGCCTATCTTGTTGGTGCCCATTTTAAGGGCCGAAGCCATGGCGAGCCTGATACTGATGCCCTGGCTATTGGCGTATTCGATGATAGCGTCTCTATAGCGTTCTATCACAGTCTCATCATCATACTGCATGAGGGCCGAAGACGAGACTACATCATAGAAATATGTAGCGTCCGGTGTGGCATAGACATCGAAGAGGACTGCATCTGCGAGGACGCTTTCGGGCACAATCAGCAGCGCAGGGACATCTTCTGTCGAAGTTGTAAACCTGACCTCCGCGACCTCCGAATCCGTATTGCCGTTGCCGGCAGAGAGAGCCTTGACTGTAAATACATACTCTCTGCCCTTAGAGAGGTTGGAAAGAGACACCCTGTTGTCAGTCGTCTTGCCGCTGATACCGTTTACGGAATATTCATAGCCAGCGGCACCAGGTATCACGCTCCATGTCAGAATGGTCTTGGAAGCATAGGTGCTGCCGACTGTCACCTCGGGCTTGTCGAGCCGGCTGACATCAGAAGTGCGCACATGGACATAAACGGGATCTGACTTTTGCATTTCACTGCCCTCGGCAGGACAGGCATACAGGCTGACGACATATTCCGTCGCCGCTTCCATTTCACCGAATTCCACAAAAAGGGAATCAGTACGGGCCTCTTCCCCGCCATTGAGAGAATAGGTATAGCATTCCGCCCCATAGACTTTCTCCCAATCTATCCTGAATCCGGACACAGTCACTTCGCTGACCTTTGCGACAGGTGTCTTGAGGGTCGAGACGGCAGCCTCTTCCCGAGTCTCCGAGCCGCAGCCCGTCAGGAACAGGAAAAGAGACGGCACAGCCAGCGCTGTCTTTAGTATTCTTGAAACATTCATCATTCTACAGTCACATTTATGGTCCTGACAGATTCGTTGCCATCGGTAATCTTGATTACAGTATCACCTTTGCCGATGCCCTTGACAGCCATTACGCCATCTCGGAGACTGACCTCCACGACACCCTGTGTCCCAATGGTATAGGTCAGCACATCCGTCTTATAGAAATATTCGGAAAGATTTACACTCACCTCCCCTCCGACTTCGACTCTGACATCAGGAATCATCGCAACTTTCTTGACTGCGAGCAAGAGCTGATAGGTATCCAGTGAGCCTGCTCCCATATTGCCGAAATACGGAGCCTGGCAGAACGGATCGACGGGTGTAACACTGGACAGGAGGGCCTCCCTAAGCATTGTTCCTGTGAGTCCCTTTTTCTTTTCCGCACCATAATACCAGCTGACAGCAAGTGCGCAGGCACCGGAGACATGAGGGCATGCCATCGAGGTACCATTTATGCCCTCGTATGCAGAGCCACCGTCCTCGGCAACGCTTGTGCTGTAAACTCCGCCGTAAACGGCATTGAGAGTAAGGTCACCACCCGGTGCAGAGAGGCTGACCCACTTGCCGTAATTCGTAAAGTAGGACGGCGTGCCGAGCCAGGAAGTGGAAGCCACACTGACCACGGACTTGTCAGATGCCGGATAGCAGATCTCGCTGGAGGCGTCATTGCCTGCCGCAAACACCACTATACCGCCAGCCATAGGACCCTCCTGTTCACCGTTCTCATCAAGGCCTGCGTATTTGACAAAGTAGGCGATAGCCTCTGCAAGGGCAGAATAATTGCCTCTTGTCCAATCGTTTTTGGAAAGCGCCCCGGCAGTATAGCCCCAACTGTTCTGGCAGATGACCGCTCCGTTGTCGGCCGCGTACTTGACGGCACGCACCTGCGCCCCGAGTCCGCCGCCGGAAGTGCCGGACTCTGACTGCCCGAGAGTCTCACAAGACATGATTCTGACGCCGTCACCATTGCCGGAGCCGCCTGCTATTCCATTGACTCCTATGCCATTGTTATTGACGGCGGCAATCGTTCCTGCCACATGTGTTCCATGCATGTAGTCTGCGGAGAATGTGAGAGCGCCCTTGTCATCCGTAAAATTATAGCCATATACATCATCGACATAACCGTTGCCGTCATCATCCACGCCGTTGCCGGGAATCTCCCCCTTGTTTACCCACATATTGGCGGCCAGATCCTCATGGTCGTATTTGACTCCCTGGTCGATGACCGCCACAATCACATCCGGATCGCCGGTGCAGAGTTGCCAGGCAGCATATACATTTGCATCCGCACCGACAACGGTGGAATTGGCATATACATTTCCGGTGTTGTTGTAATGCCACTGCATCCTCTGCGAGCGGACACTCTCGTTGAACGGAAACGGGACATTCCTCGCCGATGAATATGATCTCGTCTCCACATCCCCGTCTCCGGCATTGCCCGCCGCCCGGGAATACTCCGAAACTGCCGTAGGGATTGAATATTCAATCACCTCAACACCATCGCATTCCGAGAGCATCGAAGCGACTTCCGCAGCAGGCACGGTCTCGTCATATTTTGCAATAAACCAGCGGTCAAGTCCTTCTGCCCTGGTCCTGGTCTCAAACCGCCCGCAGACAGGGAACAGGCGCTCAAAGCTGACCGAACCGACCTCCATCAGGACCCTGTCTATTTCATTATTGCCCGAAATGCCACTGCCGGCTTTCGTCACAGCCTCGTCCGCCGCACCGGCTTTCATCTTTACGATGATTTCGCCCTGAACGGCGGCGTCCGGTGAAAAGACAACGATAGGTCCGAGGCCTTGCGACCCGGACCCATTGCTGTCGTGCTCACCGATTCCGCTGCATCCCGCCAACATCATAATCAGCGGAGTGATTGCCAAGAATCTGTAATTCATTCTATTATACTAAAAAGATTATTCCTTGACGCACCTTACCTGGCCGCTATAGACTTGCGCCCTTGCCTCATAATAAGCCCAATAGCCGTTGAATACCGCCACAGTGAATGCGCTATATGACTTGTAGGGATTCTCCTGGCTCGTCAGATACATGGTCTGGCCGCTCGTATAGTTGTATGGCGTCTCGCTCTGCGTCGTGTACCTGGAAGGATAGATATTGCCTACCATGGGATAGAAATCCCCCGTCGCCTTCCAGACGCGGCCGCAATCCTTTTCCTTATTCCAGAGATAGGACTCATGCACGCCGCTATCATCGTATTCACCGGGAGCGCCGCCGGTCTTGACATTCTCACTGCCGGCAGCCGTTCCCCACATGTCTTTACCAGGGACTTTGTATCCCGGAGGGCAAGGATCGAAGATTGTCTTCTCCTCCGCCCACAGACCGGGCCTTACACTGTCCTCGTCCGTGCTGTTGCTGTACCAGTCCGACCCGCTGGAATAATAGCTCACCAGGAAACGCATAGGATGCTGTGCCGAGAAAGGAACGTTGCCAGGAGCGCTTGCAACGGCCTGCGCCGTGAAATCCGCGCCTATTTCCCACGCACCTCGACCGTCACCGATCTCGAGATTCTGCTTGTTCCAGGCCGGATCATTGTTGCAATACTCGGTCGAATCCGTGACTGCGCTATAATCCTTGTACGGGGAACGCGACGGGATGAAAGGATCCTTTCTGCCCATCTGATAGAACATTCCTCTGTTGTTGACATCCATCGGGACATTGTTCAACGCTCCGAGGTTGCGGTCCATTATCTGTGCGATGACATCTCCCTTGGGGCCAATATGGTCGTGGACGGCCGGGGTGTTGTCTGTCACCCATATATGCCAGCTCCAGAGGACCTTGCCTTTTGCGTCCTGCACTGCAATGACCGCATTTCCCTCGCTCCTGCCGGTAGAGAATGATACATACCCTCCGCCATAGGTCGGGGTACCGTCTATAATCTCGTACGACATGGTCCTGTCGCCGTCATTTCTCGCCTCCCACAGCAGTTCAGCATATACGGCATCTTTTATATCAATGCCTTCCGCCTCGATGTATCCGCTCTTGCCGTCCTTTCCGCCGTTGCCTTTGACATCCGCGCGGAATTTGAACGCCCCGTTTGTATGGGCGATGTAGCAGTTGGCTGTACCACCGGCACTGAGGTCGGTAGAATTGTCACCCCTCTGGGAAATGCCCAAAGTGATTTTCTGTGTCTCCTCTCCCCTGGCTGCGGAAATAGTTACGGTCTCCGTCTTGACGGCGCTGCCACTGTTGACAGGAGCCTCCACTACGATGCAACTGTCCGCGTCCAGTCCGATTTTGAACCAGTCACCCGACTGTGCCGCATAATCCCACTCCGCAGAATTCGTGGCAACGGTGACAACAGCCTTGCCGCCCTCTTTGTCAAACACGATCTTGGAATCGGAGGACTGGAGATAGAGAGGGGCAACATAGGCATCTGGATCCACCTTGGTTGTATCAGTACATGCAACTGCCGCTCCGACAGCCATGAATGATATCATTATATATCTGAGTTTCATATTCTTATCCTTTTCGATTAATTAGCAGATTTGCACACATCCGGGATCGAGGCATAATCTGAGAGTTTCTCACAGCCTCTGAACATTGCCTTGAGGTTAGGCAGTGCCACAAAACCTGTGACAGCGACATTCTCGGCTGTCCTCTCATAGAGATGATACTTCACTCCGTCAATGACGGTATAAGGAGACTCCCCTTCAAGAGCCACGCAGCCGTCAAAGGCATAAGTACCTGCCGTCGCCGCCTTGAATTTGTCGAAAATGCCGACCGGCACAGAGCCGAGAGACGGACAGTTCTGGAAGAGACTATTGAAGTTCCTGACTTTCTCCGGATTCAGGAAAAGGTCATTTCCAACCTCCTTGAGAGAGGTACATCCTGCAAAGATGTGATTGATGGAAGTGCTTCCGTTGGCGCAGTTGAACACCTCGCTTCCGACTTTCTCAAGTCCCGTGCACCCGTTGAACGCATAAGAGTAGTTGCTGATCTTGGCGTTGTTCTTAAACAAGCCGGAAGGCACTTCCTTGAGCGCGATGCAGTCCTGGAAAATCTTTGCCACAGTACCGCTCGCGGCGTTGATACCGCTGAACGCATCCACCGAGATTGCAGCCAGAGACTTGCAACCTGCAAACATTGATGTCAATGTCTTGGTCTTGGTCGTAGTGCCGAACAGGCCTGCAGGCACTGCCTCAATGGCAGAGCAGTTCTGGAAACAGCTCTCGAGAGTCGTGGCGTTGATATTCTTTGCAAAGAGAGCAGCCGGAATTGCGGACAGCGCAGAGCAGCCGTAGAATGCCTTCTTGAACGAATCCGCTCCCGTAAGGCCGTCAAACAGCCCTGCAGGAATGCTCTTCAACTCCGTACAGCCCTCGAATGCCGATTCGAAACTGATTTTGGCAGTACTGCTTCCGAACACCTTACCGACGGATGCCAGCGAGTTGCAGTTCAGGAATGCTGTCTTGTATGTCGTCACCTTGGCATTCTTTGAGAAGAGGCCGTCGGGAATGCTTGCAAGCGCATGGCATTCTTTGAACGCGTTCTCAAAGGAAGTCACCGCTGTCAGCGTCGAGAACAGGCCTGCAGGTGCAGACTCCAAACCCGAATAGGCAAACACATCCTTGGCATTTGTAACTGCTTTAAGGTCAGAGAATACCGCCTCGGGAACACTCTTCAGACCGGTGCAGCCGTTGAAGAGTCCGGAAATGTTGGTGATTTTCACCGCCCCGGAGAATGCTTTTTCGGACACTTTTGACAGGCTTGTACAGTCCTTGAAGAGATTGGATATGTTGGTAGTGGCAGAACATCCCTGGAGGATATTGTCGCCAACCTCGGTAATGCCGGTACAGCCGGAGAACACTCCTGACAGAGAGGTCACTTTAGACAGACCTGTGAACACACCCTCAGGAACAGCCTCCAGAGAGGTACAGTTCTGGAAGACGCTGGAGAATGTCGTGACGGCAGAGAGATCCTTGAACAGCCCGGAAGGAATCTTTTTCAGCGATTTGCATCCGCTGAATATGGTATTGAACTGGGTGACTTTGGTAAAGCCGTCAAACAGTCCCTCGGGGACTTCAGCAAGAGATACGCAATTCTGGAACACCATGTTCATGCCGCTGGTGGCGACGACGCCCTGTGCTCCGGAGTTTTTGAAGAGGTCGGCCGGAATGCTTTCCAATTCCTCGCAACCATTGAAACAAGAGGAGAATGTCGTCACCTTGGAGCATCCCTTGAACACATCCTCGGGAACGGACTTGATCTGGGATTTGGCGAATGTCATCTGGAATGTCGTACACTTGGTGTTGTTGGCGAACAATCCGTCAGGGACCTCTGTGAGCCCGGTAGCATTGAATGCCATTCGGAAAGAAGTGCACTCGGGCTGATTCCTGAATATTCCTGCAGGAATTGAGGTCAGGCAGCTGTCCGCGTTGAACACGGCATTGAATGTCGTGATCTTGGGATTGTTGGCGAAGAGATCCTCGCTGACCGACTGCAGTTTGTGCATTCTGGAGAATGTGGAGGAGCAGAGTTCGAGTTCCGGATTATTGGCAAAGAGATCCTTGTCGACAGCCGTGACATTGATACATCCGTCAAAGGCGCTTGACGCATCCGTGAGCTTGGACAGATTGGCAAGAAGTCCTGCAGGGATTTCCTTGACTGCTGAGCAGTAATAGAACATATTATTGATGGATGTACATTCTACAGCCTTGCTCAAAAGGTCCGCAGGAATGCTTTCCAGAGCATAGCAGTTGTAGAACATTTCCTTGAAAGTCG
>CAZKRZ010000023.1:0-13193 GCA_964555325.1 uncultured Muribaculaceae bacterium | reverse complement strand
GGCAGGCGGATTCCAGGGGTTGGAGGGACAGCAGGTCCCCGAGATGACTCCCGAGGTGGTAAGCAATATCACGGACCGTTATGTGGAACTGTTCGAGCATGTCACCGGTGAGCCTTTCGTCAAGGCGGAAGCAGCGGACGTGCCTGCGCGCATAGAGAGCAACATATTGTCATTCATAGAGAAAAACCGCAGTTTATGATAGAGAGGTATTCGCGCAAGGTGATGCGCGACATCTGGACAGAAGAAAACAAGTTCAACGCGTATCTCAAGGTCGAGGAACTCGCATGCGAGGCATGGAGCGAACTCGGTGTGATACCCGCAGAGGATGTCAGGAAGATAGAGGAGAATGCGACATTCTCCGTGGAGCGCATCAAGGAAATAGAGCTACAGACCCGTCATGACGTGGTGGCGTTTACGCGCGCCGTCAGCGAGAGCCTCGGAGAGGAGCGCAAGTGGGTCCACTACGGACTGACCTCCACGGATGTCGTCGATACGGCCAACGGCTACCTTATCAAGCAGGCCAATGCCATTCTGCTCAAGGACCTGGAGGAAATCGCCGAAGTGATAAGGCTCCGTGCCATAGAGTTCAAGCAGACGCCGTGCATAGGCAGGACACATGGAATACATGCCGACATCACCTCGTTCGGACTCAAATGGGCGTTGTGGTACGAGGAGATGAAGCGCAATATCGAGCGTTTCAAATATGCAGCCTCTTATGTCGAGGCCGGCAAGATGAGCGGGGCGGTGGGCAATTTTGCCAACATTCCGCCGTTTATCCAGGATTATGTGTGCGAACATCTCGGCATTGCCAGCGCGGACATTTCCACCCAGGTGCTCCAGCGCGACAGGCATGCGTTCTATATGTCCGCCCTCTCGCTGATAGCCTCTACATTGGAGCAGATGGCGTTCGAGATACGTAATCTCCAGCGTACGGAGGTCAGGGAAGTGGAAGAGGCATTCGCCAAAGGGCAGAAAGGCTCTTCCGCCATGCCCCACAAGCGCAATCCTATCTCTTCGGAGAATATCTGCGGCTGCGCCCGTGTGATGCGCGGATATATGGTGACATTCAATGAAAATGTCGCATTGTGGCACGAGAGGGACATTTCGCATTCCGCTACGGAGCGCATCATTCTGCCCGATGCCACGGAACTGCTGGACTATATGCTGAACCGCTTCTGCGGCATTCTCAAGAATCTTGTCGTGTATCCCGAGACTATGCTTGCCAATATCTGGCGTACGCGTGGCGTGATATTCGCCCAGAGGGTGATGAATGCGCTCATAGGCAAGGGCCTGTCGAGAGAGGAGGCGTACGACACCGTGCAGCCCATAGCCATGAAGGCCTGGACGGAGGGGCTTGATTATCAGACCCTGCTCTCCGGAAGCGACAAGGTCATGGGCCTGGTCACAAAAGAAGAACTCGAGAGCTGTTTTACCCTCGAGTACTATTTCAAGAATGTAGACTATATCTACAAACGGGTAGGAATCGAGTAATCCGCCGTCAGCGGATTACTATTTCTTTACGGTCGGGACCGACAGAGATGATCTTAATAGGACATCCTGTTTCGGTCTCGATGTATTTTACATACTCCTTGAACTCCTCGGGGAAGTCCTCGTAGCGGCGTACTCCGCAGATGTCGCTGTTCCAGCCCTTGAATTCGGTGTATACGGGCTCGACCTCTTCTCCTGCCTCGAACGGGAAGTAGTCGAGCGTCTTGCCGCCGACCTTGTAGGCTGTGCATATCTTGACGGTCTCGAAGTCGTTCATGACATCCGATTTCATCATGATGAGTTCGCTTACTCCGCTCATCATCACGGCGTATTTGAGGGCCACGAGGTCGAGCCATCCGCAGCGGCGCGGACGGCCTGTGGTCGCACCGAATTCGTGTCCTATGCTGCGCAGACGCTCTCCTGTCTCGTCAAAGAGTTCTGTCGGGAAAGGACCGGAGCCGACGCGTGTGCAGTAGGCCTTGAATATGCCCATGACCTTGCCGACCTTGTTGGGGGCGACGCCGAGTCCGGTGCAGACGCCTGCTGCCATTGTGTTGGAAGATGTGACGAATGGATAGGTGCCGAAGTCGATGTCCAGCATCGAGCCCTGTGCGCCTTCGGCGAGAATGGCGACATCTTCGTCAATGTATCTGTTGACGGTGAGTTCGCTGTCGATGAATTCGAATTTCTTGAGGCTTTCGACGGCTTTGAACCATTTCTGCTCGTATTCGCTGATGTCGAATGTGAATCCGTCGTATTGCTTGAGCAGGCCGAAGTGCTTCTGTTTGAGCGCTTCGTAACGGGACTTGAATTCGGGGGAGAGGATGTCTCCGACGCGGAGTCCGTTACGGCCTGTCTTGTCCATGTATGTAGGGCCGATACCCTTGAGGGTCGAACCGATTTTCTCCTTGCCCTTGGCGGCCTCGCTGGCGGCGTCGAGCATGCGGTGTGTGGGGAGTATGAGCTGCGCCCTCTTGGCTATGAAGAGTTTGCCGGAAATGTCTCCGCCCTTGGCCTCGATGCTGCTGATCTCGTCCATCAGGATGACGGGGTCGATGACCACGCCGTTACCTATGATATTGATGGAATCGGGACGGAATATTCCGGACGGAACAGTGTGCAGCACAAAGCCTTCGCCGTCAAATACCAGCGAATGGCCGGCGTTGGGACCGCCCTGGAATCTTGCTATTACTTTGTAATCCGGTGTCAGGACATCGACAACCTTACCTTTACCCTCGTCGCCCCACTGGAGCCCGAGCACTACATCAACCTTCTTCATTGAGATAAAATTCGATTTCTAAAGATACAACCTTTCCTCTCTATTGCAAAAAAAACTTAATCGCTGTACATTTGTGCATGCAATCGGGACTATATACAATGTAACTGATATACACAGCGTCTGAGGGTGACCTTGGGCGCTGTTGTGCTTTGTATACGAGCCCGGCTGCAGCGGCAGGCGCATCCGTAATGCGCTGTATTTTAGTGTTTCATCATACAGTATCTTATGCGTGTAGCAGTTGTCATGGGGTCAGCAAGCGATCTGGAGGTCATGTCTCCGGCGCTTGAGACATTGGAACAGTTCGGGGTCGAATATGAAAAGCGTGTCATCAGCGCTCACCGTACTCCGGATCTTATGTGCGAATATGCCAAGTCCGCAAGGGACAGAGGAATAGGCGTGATAATAGCAGGCGCGGGCGGCGCTGCCCATGTGGCAGGTGTCGTGGCGGGCATGACTACGGTCCCCGTAATCGGCGTCCCTATCCAGACCAAGGCCCTCGGAGGCATGGACAGTCTCCTGTCTATCGTGCAGATGCCTGCCGGAATACCGGTGGCGACCATGGCAATCAACGGAGCCAAGAATGCCGCGCTGCTGGCGGTGGAGATACTCGCACTTGCGGACGAGGGCCTGCATGTAAGGCTGGAGGAATTCCGCAAGGCACAGACACAGAAAGTATTGGATACCAAGATATAATCATGTCTGCACATCGTATATTCGTAGAGAAGTATCCGGATTTCCGGGTAGAAGCGCGCAGTCTGCGCGATGAACTCAATGAAAATCTCTCCCTCGACCTCAAGGAGTTGAGGCTCGTAAATGTCTATGACCTGTTCGGCTTTACTCCGGAGTTGTTGGAGAGCTGCCGCTATAGCGTGTTCGGCGAGGTGGTTACCGACATGGTGACGGACGAATGCGAACTCTCCGGCTGCAAATACATAGCGGTGGAGTATCTCCCCGGGCAGTTTGACCAGAGGGCGGCTTCGGCAGAGGACTGCGTCCGCCTGATTGATCCCTCGGCGCAGGTCTCCATCAGGAGCTCGAAACTGCTCGTGTTCGACGGAGGCGTTTCCGACGAAGTCATAGAGAAAATCAGACATTATTATATAAATCCGGTGGAGAGCCGTCCCAAGGACCTTTCCCGTCTGTCCGACATGGAGCGTGCGGAGGTGAAGCCGGTGCCTGTCTTAGAGGGACTGACGGCCCTCGCGGATGAGGAACTTGCCCCTTATTGCAAGCAGATGGGTCTGGCGATGAACGCAGATGACCTGCGCGAGGTGGTGAAGTATTTCCGTGAGGAGGGGCGCGACCCGTACGAGACGGAACTCCGCATCCTCGATACCTATTGGAGCGACCACTGCCGTCATACGACATTCACGACGGAACTCGACAGTGTGGATTTCGAGAAGTCGTTTATCAGCGAGGACATCGAGGGGACATATAGGATGTACCTCAAGATGCGCGAGGACCTCGGCAGGGAGGGCAAGAGTGTCTGCCTCATGGATATGGCTACCATAGGTGCTCGCTGGCTGCGTGCCAACGGCCTGCTGGACGATCTCGAAGTGAGCGAGGAAAACAATGCCTGCAGCATATACGTGGATGTGGATGTGGACGGGCAGGTGGAGAAATGGCTCCTGCAGTTTAAGAACGAGACCCATAACCATCCTACTGAGATAGAGCCGTTTGGCGGGGCTGCCACCTGTCTCGGCGGTGCTATCCGTGACCCTCTGTCGGGACGCAGTTATGTCTATCAGGCCATGCGCGTGACGGGAGCGGGGGATATATATAAGGAAGTGAAAGATACGCTGCCCGGCAAGCTGCCCCAGAGGGTAATCAGCCGCAAGGCCGCGCAGGGATACAGCAGTTATGGCAACCAGATAGGCCTCGCGACTACGCATGTGAGGGAAATATATCATCCTGGCTACACGGCCAAGAGGATGGAAATAGGTGCGGTCGTCGGGGCCGTCAAGGCGGACCATGTCCGCCGTGAGTCGCCCGCTCCGGGCGACGTCGTCCTCCTGCTCGGAGGACGCACCGGCCGCGACGGCATCGGCGGTGCCACTGGCTCATCCAAAGAGCACACCGAGGCCTCGCTTGAGACCTGCGGCAGTGAGGTGCAGAAAGGAAACGCCCCCGAGGAGCGCAAACTCCAGCGACTCTTCCGCCGTCCGGAGGTCACGAGCCTCATCAAGAAATCCAACGACTTCGGAGCCGGCGGCGTGAGCGTCGCCATCGGAGAACTCGCAGACGGTCTGGACATATATCTGGACCGCGTGCCCGTCAAATACAGCGGACTCAATTCTACCGAACTGGCTATCAGCGAGTCCCAGGAGCGTATGGCTGTCGTAGTCACCGCCGCGGACAGGGAAAACTTCGAGAAATACTGCCGTGAGGAAAATGTCGAGGTGACCCATGTCGCCGATGTGACAGACAGCGGTCGCATGAGGATGTACAACGGCGGCACTCTTGCCGCTGACCTTTCCCGCGCATTCATAGACAGCGCAGGTGCGGCTCATCATGCCAGCGCCAAAGTCGGTGCTGTAGAAGACCGCAATCCTTTCAGGCGCGATGTCCCCGGAGACAGTCTTGCCGACAAGATGGCTGCCAATCTCTCGGACGACAATGTCGTGTCGCAGAAAGGCCTCATAGAGATGTTTGACTCCACAATCGGCCGCTCGACAGTGCTCATGCCGTTCGGCGGTTCTTTGCAGGCCACTGAGACGCAGGTCTCCGTGCAGAAACTCCCTACTAACGGATATACCGATACGGCGAGCGTGATGGCATGGGGATTCAATCCTTATCTGTCCGAGTGGAGCCCGTATCACGGTGCTGCATACTCCGTTGTCGATGCTTGCGCCAAAGTAGTCGCATCCGGAGCCGCGTATGACCGCATGCGTTTCTCGTATCAGGAGTATTTCGAGCGCATGACCTCCGATCCTTGCTCCTGGGGCAAGCCTCTGAGTGCCCTGCTCGGCTCCATACGCATGCAGAAAGAGTTCGGACTGCCTTCCATCGGTGGCAAGGACTCCATGAGCGGCACATTCGAGCATATCAATGTCCCTCCGACCCTCGTCGCTTTCGGTATCACTACCGTGAATGCTTCGGAAGTGATCAGTCCCGAATTGAAATGGGAGGGCAACCTCCTGTACATGGTGAAACACAATCCGCTCCCGAGCCGTATGCCTGACAGCGACGCACTCAAGCGTAACTGGGAATATGTCCATGAGCACATCAAGTCCGGAGATATAGTGTCCGCCTATGCCGTCGGATTCGGCGGTGTCGCAGAGGCTCTGTGCAAAATGTCATTCGGCAACAGCTTTGGGGTGGATGTCAATTATCCTGCCGATGAACTGTTTGACTGGTCCTATGGCTCGATAGTGGTAGAGAGTACCTGCGAACTCGCCGGCGAGAATGTCATACTGCTCGGCAAGGTGACCGATGGAGAAGACGGTCTGCTGCATATCAACGGCAGCGGCATCAAGATTGACAGGCTCGTTGAGGCAGCCACTCTCAAGTTCTCCAAGATATATCCGGATACTGCCGAGGCGTCCTCCAAGAGATTGACGCCCAGGGGAATGGACGGTGTCAAGCCTGTAAAGGCAAAGGGCGCGCAGCTCCGTTATCACGGGCGTAGCGTCGAGACTCCTTTTGTCTATATTCCCGTATTCCCGGGTACCAACTGCGACTACGACAGTGCAAAGGCATGGCGCAACGCAGGCGCGGAAGTCCGTTTCGGTGTGTTCCGCAACCTTGACGGCAACGACATCCTGCATTCTATCGATGAAATGGCAGCGTCTATAGACGAATGCCACATCCTTATGCTCTCGGGCGGCTTCTCCGCCGGTGACGAACCGGACGGTAGCGGCAAATTCATCGCCAATGTCCTGAATAATGCCAAGGTGGCTGCCGCCATACACAGGCTGATAGACAGGGAGGGACTCATTCTCGGTATATGCAACGGATTCCAGGCTCTCGTCAAGAGCGGACTGCTGCCTTACGGACGCCTCGGCATGCTGACCAAAGAGAGCCCGACTCTGTTCAGGAATGACATCAACAGGCATATCTCGCAGATGGTGACGACACGCGTGGTGTCTGTCAATTCTCCCTGGCTCGCGGGCCTCAATATAGGCGATACCCACACCATCGCGGTCAGCCATGGCGAGGGCAAGTTTGTCGTGAGCGAAGAGCTTGCGCGTGAACTGTTTGCAGGCGGACAGGTGGCATTCCAGTATGTGGATCCTCTCACCGAGGAACCTACCATGCGTTCCCCTTACAATCCCAACGGTTCGTGCTATGCGATAGAGGGTATAGTCAGCCGTGACGGGCGCATTCTCGGCAAGATGGGCCATACGGAGCGCTACGAAAAGAATACATTCAAAAACATAGAAGACAATTTGGAACAGCCTCTGTTCGACAATGCCGTCAGATATTTCAGACATGGAAATGATGAATAGCGAAGACCGCTCCCTCCATGAGGAGTGTGGGGTGTTCGGCATCTATGGGGTGCCGAATGCCGCGACGATGTCCTACTATGCCCTGCATTCCCTCCAGCACAGGGGGCAGGAAGGCTGCGGCATAGTGACCTGCTCCGATACAGGCGAACTGCGGAGGGTCAAGGGACAGGGACTTGTACATGATGTCTTCAACGAAGACAAACTCGCTTCCCTGCCGGGCTCGATGGCTATCGGGCATGTCCGTTATTCCACTACGGGGGCGGACAACATAGAGAATGTGCAGCCTTTCCTATTCCGGCACAATACGGGGGATTTTGCCTTGGCACATAACGGCAACCTCGTCAATTACAAGGACTTGAGGCTCTCTCTTGAGAGCCGTGGCAGCCTTTTCCAGTCATCCTCTGACAGCGAGGTCATCGCGCATCTCATCCGAAAGGACATTTCGCGTCAGTCCCAGCCCCGTATCTACGCCATTCAGGATGCGTTGGGAGAGCTCGAAGGCGCATTCGCATTCGTCATAATGACGCAGAGGCGTATCTATGCCTGCCGTGACAGATATGGTCTCAGGCCTTTGGCGATAGGCAGGCTCGGAGACGGATATGTGGTCAGCAGCGAGACCTGCGCATTCGACATTATCGGTGCGACCTATATCAGGGATGTCGAGCCGGGAGAGATAGTGACGATAGACCATCACGGCTTGCGTTCCACATTCTTCTCGGACAAGAGGGAGCACAACATGTGCGCCATGGAGTATATCTATTTCTCGCGTCCGGACAGTGATATAGAGGGCTGCAATGTGCATTCGTTCCGTAAGGCGAGCGGCCGTCTGCTCTATGAGGAGGCTCCGGCGGATGTGGACATAGTCGTCGGAGTGCCGGATTCGAGCCTGAGTGCGGCTTTGGGTTATTCTGAAGCGAGCGGCATTCCCTATGAAATGGGCCTGGTCAAGAGCAAGTATGTGGCGAGGACGTTCATCCAGCCCTCACAGGAGATGAGGGAGAAAGGCGTGCGTCTGAAACTGAGTGCGGTCCGCTCGATTGTCAACGGCAAGAGAGTGGCGCTTATAGATGACTCTATAGTCAGGGGGACGACGTCGCGCCGTATAGTGCGTATGCTCAAGGAGGCAGGTGCCAGTGAGGTGCATCTGCGTATTGCAAGCCCTCCTATCACGAGCCCTTGCTTTTATGGCGTGGATATGTCCACATACGATGAACTGCTCTGTGCGCACAAGACCCTCGATGAGGTGACCGAACTGTTGGGCGTGGACTCGCTCGCATTTCTCTCTCCGGAGGCGCTGCGCAAGGCAGGAGGGCGCGAGGGCTTCTGTCTCGCGTGTTTCTCGGGCAAATACCCTACACCTCTGTTCCAGAATGTGAAAGAGGCTAATAAAGATGGAAAATTCTAAAACATTTACTCATATATGGCAGTAGATTATACCAAGGCGGGCGTAAACCTCGAAGCGGGGTATGAAGTCGTCCGCAGGATCAAGTCGCACGTCGCGTCCACTTCCCGTCCCGGGGTTATGGGTGGGATCGGATCATTCGGCGGTATGTTCGATCTCTCGGCTCTCAATGTCAAGGAGCCGGTGCTCGTCAGCGGTACAGATGGCGTCGGCACCAAACTCAAGATCGCATTCGAGATGGACAGGCATGATACTGTCGGTATCGATGCCGTGGCGATGTGCGTCAATGATGTTCTCGCTCAGGGTGCGGAGCCGCTCTTTTTCCTGGACTATGTGGCGGTAGGTCACAACGAACCTGCCAAGGTGGAGGCGATTGTCTCCGGAGTGGCTGAGGGTTGCCGTCAGGCAGGCTGCGCTCTGGTGGGCGGTGAGACTGCGGAGATGCCCGGCATGTATGAGGGCGGCGAGTACGACATCGCCGGATATACTACAGGTGTGGTTGAGAAATCCCGTCTCATTGACGGCAGCAAGGTCGCTGTCGGGGATGTGCTGGTCGGAATCGCTTCTACAGGCGTGCACAGCAACGGATTCTCCCTGGTACGTAAAGTAGTGTCCGACAACGGGCTTGACCTGCATGCACCTCTGCCGGAGTATTTCGGCGACAGGTTGCTCGGTGATGTGCTGCTGACACCTACGCGCATCTATGTCAAGCAGGTGCTGGAGGTGATACGCAACTGCGATGTGCATGGCGTGGCTCATGTGACAGGAGGCGGATTTGATGAGAACCTCCCGCGTATTCTCCGTCCCGGACAGGGCATAGAGATAGAGGAGGGGACTTGGGAGATATTGCCGGTATTCAAGATGCTGGAGCATTACGGACACATTCCCCATAGGGAAATGTTCAATATATTCAATATGGGTATCGGAATGGTCCTGGCTCTTGGCAAAGAAGAGGCGCCTAAGGCCATAGAGATACTCACGGCGGCCGGCGAACGAGCATCTGTGATAGGCCGTGTATGCGATGTACCTGGAGTGACAATCAAATAAAGAGATATGAGAAGAGCGCTTTTTTCAGTAAGTGACAAGACCGGCGTGGTGGAGTTCGCCTCTGGGCTCCGTGCGCTTGGTTGGGAGATTATCGCCACCGGCGGTACTATGAACCTGCTCCGTGAGGCCGGACTGGATGTTATCAATATCAGCGAGGTCACTGGTTTCCCGGAGATCTGCGACGGCAGGGTCAAGACTTTGCATCCCAAAGTGCATGGCGGACTGCTTGCGAGGAGGGATCTGGACAGCCATGTCAAGCAGTTGCAGGAGAACGGTATAGAGTATATAGATCTCGTGTGCGTCAATCTCTATCCTTTCCGTGAGACTATCGCGAAACCGGATGTTACCATGGAGGATGCTGTGGAGCATATCGACATCGGCGGTCCTTCTATGCTGCGCAGTGCGGCTAAGAACTGGGCATCGGTAGCGGTCGTCTGCAATCCCGAGGACTATGGTGCAGTGCTGGACGAGATCCGTGAGAACGGAGACACTTCCAAGGAAATGCGTCTGGCTCTTTCTGCAAAGGCCTATACCCATACAGCCGAATACGATATGGCGATAGCCACATATATGCGCGCACAGGCCGGTCTGAATGAGAAACTCTTCCTCGAGTACGAACTCAAGCAGGGGCTGCGCTATGGCGAAAACCCTCATCAGGAAGCGAAGTTCTACGCTTCTTCGGAAAAGGTGCCGTATTCTCTCGCGACAGCCGTGCAGTTGAATGGCAAAGAACTGTCCTACAACAATATCCAGGATGCCAATGCTGCCCTGAACATCGTACGCGAATTCGGTGACGAGCCTTTCTGCGTGGGTGTCAAGCACATGAATCCTTGCGGTGCAGCCGTCGGCAAGAATGCTGCTGATGCGTGGAGCAAGGCGTACGAGGCAGACAAGGTGAGCATCTTCGGCGGTATCGTGGCTACGAATTGTGAAATCGATGCGGAGACGGCTGCGCTGATGAAACCTATTTTCCTCGAACTCATCATGGCTCCGTCATTCACTCCTGAGGCTCTGGAGATACTCTGCACCAAGAAGAATCTCCGTGTCCTGCAGGTGGAGATGGGGCATGAGGATGTTGTCCGCAAGCAGTATGTCTCCGTCAACGGGGGAATGCTGGTGCAGGATCAAGATGTTTCTGTCGAGGTGCTCGATTCCTCGATGTGTGTCACCAAGACCGCAGCGACAGAGGAGCAGCTCAAGGATATGCAGTTTGCCTGGAAGATAGTCAAGTATGTCAAATCCAACGCTATAGTCATTGCCAAGGATGGCGCGACACTCGGAGTCGGAGCCGGTCAGACCAACCGCGTGGGCTCTGCCGAGATTGCCCTCAAAGAGGCCAAGGCAGCCCTTGCGGAGCGTGGCATAGACATGGCTCAGGCCGGTGTGGTGTTGGCTTCGGACGGATTCTTCCCCTTCGGAGACAGTGTTGCGGCAGCGGCAGCATACGGCGTGGCTGCAATAGTCCAGCCCGGCGGCAGCGTGCGTGACTCGGAGTCTATTGAAGAGGCAGACAAGCACGGGATTCCGATGCTCTTTACAGGCATCAGGCATTTCAAGCACTGATTATGAAGAAAGTACTGGTAATAGGAGGCGGAGGCCGGGAGCATGCCATAGTGGATGCTCTCGCGCGTTCTCCGCAGGTCGGCAAGATATTCTGCGCTCCCGGCAATGCCGGTATTGCGGCTCTTGCCGAATGCGTTCCCATCAAGGACACGGCTGTAGAAGAACTGAAAGAGTTCGCTTTGTCCCATGAGGTGGACCTTACAGTCGTTGGTCCGGAAGCGGCTCTTGCTGCGGGAGTTACGGATGTTTTCCGTGCTGCCGGCTTGCGTATATACGGCCCTTCGCGTGCGGCTGCGGCAATCGAGTCGAGCAAGGATTTCGCCAAGGCGCTTATGGCGAAATACAATGTCCCGACAGCAGCGTACAGGACTTTCGAGGTCTATGAAGATGCGCTCGCTTATGTGCAGGGACATTCTCTTCCGGTGGTGCTCAAATACGATGGGCTCGCTGCCGGCAAGGGCGTAGTGATAGCGGAGACTCTCGCAGAGGCGGAGGCCGCTCTCGCCGATATGCTGGTTTCGGACAAATTCGGGCACGGCAAGGTCGTCATTGAGGATTTCCTCACTGGACCGGAGTTCTCGTTCATGTGCTTCGTGAATGGCACTGAAGTATATCCTATGGAACTTTCGCAGGACCATAAGAGGGCTTACGAAGGCGACAAGGGGCCTAATACCGGTGGTATGGGAGCCTATACTCCGCTGCCTTTTATCACAGAAGAGGACTACAAAGAGGCATTGGAGGGTGTCATGCGCCCTGTCGCTGCCGCTATGGTGGCTGAGGGATGCCCGTTCACGGGTACTCTGTACGGTGGATTGATGAAAACCCCTGACGGTGTCAAAGTCATTGAATTCAACTGTCGCTTCGGAGATCCGGAGACCGAGGTGGTGCTGCCGAGATTGGAGTCTGACATATATGAGGTGTTCAGCGCCATTGCGGACGGGACTTCCGTGCCACAGTTGCGTTGGTCCAAGCGGGCTGCAATAGGTTTCGTGCTGGCGTCGAAGGGCTATCCCGGGTCGTATGACAAGGGAGCTGTGATTGCTGGGCTCCCTGAAGACTCTGCGGAACTGAGAGTCTATCACATGGGGACAGCCATGCGTGACGGACAGATTGTGACTGCAGGCGGCCGTGTGCTCATGGTGGTTGCGCAGGGAGACGATCTGCGTTCGGCCCGCGACAAGGCCCTTGCCGCTGTCTCCGGTATAGACTGTGAGGCACTCTTTTATCGTAGGGACATAGGCTGGCGCGTGCTCGAATAGGCACTCCGTTATATAATAAAAGCAGGATGGTTGAGGCTTGATACTCTCAAGATTATTCTTAAGTATACTTAAAGAAAGCCAAAATTGTTTTGAAGTATACTTGAGAATATCTTAGTTATCTGGGAGTGGCTCAATGAACCGCCTTAAGCAATATCACTTCGCCATTGACAGAGAAAGAAACCATTAAGAAACGATATTTCATCGATAACGGCATTCTCGGATTGTTTCTAATTGATGAGAATGAAAAGTTGCTTGAAAACATTGTCGCCATTCAGCTGAATCGTCGGTATAGGAATACAAAAGAAGAGACTCGCTTTTTAACCTCTCAGTGATAATCATTGCAAAGATATGTAGATCAGTAGAATGAGAGAATTTCATCCTGCGAAATGTCCACCCCGCCCAAATGTCTATTAGCCTAAAATTGTATATAAAAACCCCACCGCCCTCATAGGAGATACAGGTGGGGGAAATACTTTCATGCAGGTAGCCTTTTGACCATTGCAGTCCATCGTGCGGAAAGGCATCCGTTATTGTATGGCCTTTATCGTATCCTCCGATAGTCCGGTCGATTTTTCTATAAGTTCCACACTAATGCCCAGCGCGAGCATGTTCTTAGCAATCTCCATATTGCGCTTTGCACGTTCTTCCTCGCGCGCCTTGTTTATCTTGAAAGTCTCTTGATTACGCCTGTCTCTTTCTGTTGTCAT
>CAZKRZ010000022.1:0-13917 GCA_964555325.1 uncultured Muribaculaceae bacterium | reverse complement strand
AGTCCATTGCTCTACCACCTGAGCTACAGCACCTTTTTTTTGAAATCCCTCAAGGGGTGTTCCCCGTTTGGGATTGCAAATATAGACATTTTTGTTCAAAGCGCAAACTTTTTCGGCAGATTGAATGAAATTATTTCAAAAAATCTCCTTTTCTGCAGCATTTGACTGTGGTATCCCAGTTTCAGCGATAACCCCGGAGTAGCATCGGATGTCGTCAATGTGATGGCATTAAGTCTTTTGCCGCGTTTGCACTTAAGAGGAGTTGTGTTTATGCGGTTTTCGTTTAATGGAGCCCTGTTTGCAACCGGCGCTGCTATCCCGAGAGTGGGACGGCAGCGCCGGTAACTATAATTATTTAATGAATTCTCTTATTGAAGAGTCATTCCTATTTGTCGCTCTCTCCGAGGTCGAGAACTCTCACATTCCTGAACTTCAGCCCCTCTCCGTGTCCGCAGAAAGAGATGTGTCCCTTGTGGTTGAACAGACCGGGATGATTCTTGTGATCAACGGTGTAAGGGTTTTTCTTGCCGCCGTCGGGGGCTACATTGTGACCCTTGCATGCCTTGCGGACATTGCCGTCGAGAATAACCTCTCCATTTACAGTGACGGTCACGCGGTCTCCCTTGACACGAATCTCCTCGGTAGACCATTCGCCGAGAGGCTTGTGGACAATACGCTTGGCAGGGATGACACCGTATACGGAGCCATGTACCTGGTAGTCGTGCAGTTTGGCATAGCGCGGTGCGTCGTGGTCGAGAATCTGCACCTCGCACATGGCGTGGTATGCAGCATCCTTACCGATAGGAGCCCTAACACCGACACCGTTGTTTACGCCCTCGCGCAGGAAGCAGAACTCAAAGCGCAGGACGAAGTTGCGGTATTCTTTCTTGGTGTAGATGTTCTTGTCGTTACCGTATCCGGCGGAGACATAGATAGAGCCGTTGACGGGGAGATATCCGTCGAGGTTACCCTGCCATTTGTCCATCGAGCTGCCGTCGAATAGGATTTCGAAGCCCTGGGCGCGCTCTTCCTCGGTCAATTCGTAAAGAGGGGAGGGCTCGGCTTTGGCGAGAATGGACTTGATTTCGTCTACAGAATAGGAATCGTCAGCCTTGCTGGTGTTGGTGAATATCTCTGCTGCCTTTTCGAGGTAGGTCTTGAAGTCGGCGTAATTGATCTCCTCCGTGCATTTGGCGGCGATGTTCTTGACGGCCTGTGCGGCGTTATAAGCTACATCCTTGTCATACAGGTATTTGCCTGCGAGCAGGAATGCCTTCATCGTGGGCAGTTCGGCAAGTGCGGCAAGGACGGTGTTCTTGGTCTTCCTCTTGTTCGTGAGCGCGAGGACATTGGCATAGTCTTCGCGGAGTTTGTCAACATCCTTCTCATACCGCTGGACGAGGGTCACATAGCGGGGGAGCAGTGTCTCTGCCACGTCCGGCTGGTGCTGCGCATACCACAGGAGTATGATTGCGGCGCGAGGGGTGTCGATGGTGAGCAGACCTTTGAAAGCAGCCTCAGAGCCATTGTCATAAGCCTTGTTAAGGACAGTAAGAGCCTCGTCTGTATTGGTCATTGCAATCACGGGATAGAATCTCTCGGGATCTGCAGATTTGTCCAGAGCGGCCTTTACTATCTCATACTGACGCTCCTGGGGGAGTCCCTTGATAGAGGCACACAATGCTGTCTGTATCTCGGGAATGTCGGACTTGGCAGACTCGAGCAGGTCGATTACATCCTGAATGTCGTCTCCGTCAGCAGTGCCTGCGAGATACTTGGCTGCGGCGCTGTTTCCGGACTTGGCCTCTGCGATAATGACCTTTGCGGTCTCCGTCATGTGCTTTGCCGATGCAAACTCCATGAGGGCGTTCTTGTTGTCTGCAGAAGCGAGTGCCGCGAGCACATCAGCCTCGATGTCGCCGTGGAATGACTTGAGAGCCTTGAGTGCGGCTGCCGATATTTCAGCGTCGTCATTCGAGAGCAGTGCGATGAGGGATTTGCCTGTTTTCTCGCCTCCAAGCATACCTGCTGCGGCGATGGCATCCAGATCGAGAGCCTTGTTGCTGCCGACACCGGCCAGTTCGCCCTCCACTATCCCTGCAGCGGACTGGACTCCGTTGGTGCCGAACCAGTAGAGCAGGTCGCATTTGGCGTCATTGGAGAGCTTGGAGTACTGCTTGACCGCCACCGGTGCAAGAGCCTCTGCACCTGCGAGTTCGGTAGCGGCATAGATTACGGCATTCCTATATTCTATGTCATTGTCCTTGAGCGCTCCAGCGAAGATTTTCGCGACCTTGGACGGCTCTGCCTCCATTATGGTCTTGGCGGCTGCGCTCCTCTCGGCTGAATTGCCTTTCTTAAACAGGCCTTTCGCCTGCTTGAGTGTCATCTCGGGCGAGATGGCAACAGGCTCATTGGGGGTGAGCAGGCGGATGAGGGACTCCAGGAATGCCTTGTTGTACGCATCCGCGCAGGCTGCCGAAGCGTCCTGCAGACCCTTCTTTACATCTGCGCGTTTTGCACTGTAGGCAGGCGTGCTCACATAGTTCACGACACCGCTCAGGGCATACTCGTAGATGTTGTTCTTGACTCCTTCACCGGCAGGCTTCATCATCGCCGCCACTTCCACGATGGATGCAGGGGCGCTTGCTGCCAGGTCGGACATCTGACTGTTGAAATCTTCGACCGTCCTGGTGGGCATGGCTGCGAGCACGTCCGCCACAATGGTCTCCGTTGTTCTCTGCCTAGCGTCCTGCGCATTGAGACACAGGGCGGAGGCGAGCAATAAGGCTATAACTGACAATTTCTTGATTTGCATACTGTTGGCGGATTAAATCATTGATGCCCAAGGTTCACGCATAGGCTGGTCGATTAGGGCGTTGGCCGCGTCGTCGCCGATGAATCTCTGCGAGACGGGATCGAATTCCAATGTGCGTCCCAGACGGAGTGCGCATGCGCCGATATTGACAATCGTGCAGCTGTGGTGGCCGATCTGCTCGTCCAGCGCGAAATGACGGCGTGTCTTGACGCATTCGAGGAAGTCGGTGTTGCGCGGCTTGGGATCGGGCTGCGAGTTGATGATCTCCATGACATTGGGGATGGTGCACTCGAATCCTTTGTATACCTTGCCTTTAGGTCCTTCGATATAAGGGACTTTGCCCTTGCTCTCGAACCCCTCGCCCTCGAGAATAATCTTGCATCCGTCAGCATAAGTATAGGTAATGCTGCGCCAGATGCCGACTGCGTCTGAATGCTGCTGAGGAGCATCCACCTCGACCTTGACAGGGAATGTGTCGTCCTTGCCCAAGATGTACTGGACGGGGTCGATGTAGTGCTGTCCCATGTCACCGAGACCGCCGGACTCATAGTCCCAATATCCGCGGAATGTCTGGTGGACTCTGTGGGGGTGATATGGCTTGTACGGAGCGGGACCGAGCCACATGTCGTAGTCGAGCTCCTTGGGTACGGGCTGTGGAACGAGGTTCTCCATACCTGTCCAGTAGAATTTCCATGTAAATCCGGTGGCACCGGAGATTCTGACGGTCAGAGGCCAGCCGAGTGCGCCGCTGTCGACCAGTTTCTTGAGAGGCTCGACGGTAGTGCCGAGGCCATAGAATGTATCCTTGAAACGGAACCAGGTATTCAGGCGGAATATGCGTCCGTACCTCTTGACGGCGTCCATTACCTTGCGGCCCTCTCCGATGGTACGGGTCATAGGCTTCTCGCAGAAGATGTCCTTGCCGGCCCTTGCTGCATCGATGGACATCAGTCCGTGCCAATGCGAAGGGGTTGCGATGTGCACGATGTCGACATTGGGGTCGTGTACGAGGTCGCGCCAGTCGGCGTATGCCTGCACATTGGTGCCGAAACGCTCCTTGGCTGCATTGACAGCACGGGTAAGGTGGTTGCCGTCAGTATCGCACACCGCAACGAGACGGCATGCCTCATTGCTCATGAAATGGTGTTTGGTCATACCGATGCTGCCGGTACCGATGATGCCGTGCGTGAGCTGGTCGCTCGGCGCTACATACTTCTTGTCACTGCCCATCGCTCCGAGTACCTGCCTCGGCAAGACTGTGAACAAGGCGGCTCCCGCCGCTGATTTCTTGAGGAAATTTCTTCTGGATTCTCCCATAGTGTTATTAGTTATGTCCCTGTCGGGACGATGTTTCACATCATACAAATATACATCAAGCCAATTGTAATTGCAAGAAGGCCTTTTGCTCTTTTTGCGTAAAAGAATGCGGAAAATACCGCAATGCTGCCGCGTGACACAGGTTGCTTTAATTATTGTATATTTGAAAGTTTGATTTGAATGTATGTTTTTGGAGATAGCATTAGTGCCGCTTGCGCTGATATGCGCCCAGGATACGCTCGCTGCAGCAGGCGTGAGCGCGCTGCGCAGCGAGGCGGCGGTCTCTACAGCCCCTGTGCAGAGTATTGGTGCGGCCACGGTCTCGCGCCTCGGGATGCGCGATATGGCGGAGGCGGTGCGCACATTCGCAGGTGTCGATGTCAAGGATTATGGCGGCATCGGCGGTCTCAAGACCGTGTCCGTCCATGGGATGGGCGCGCAGCATACGGCGGTGACATACAATGGGATGCCCGTATCAGATATGTGCAGTGGACAGACTGATCTGTCCAGATTTGACCTCTCTGGGGTTAGCGAGATACGCATGGAGACCGGAGTGTCGGATGATATCTTCCGCAGCGCGAGGACGCTGGCCGCAGGCAGCGTCCTCAGCATCAGGGCGTCCCGCCCTGATGCTGCCGGCGGCTCCCCGTCAGGGAGCCTGTCGGCGGGCTGCGCTGCGTTCGGGACATGGCGCGCCGACGCCTCGGGACATGCCCGCGTGGCGGGATTTCATGCCGAGGCACGCCTGCACGCCCTGGTCTCGGACGGCGATTACCCGTTCGTCCTCGACAACGGCAGATATACGGAGCACCTACACAGGCTCGGCGGAGATGTCTCGACCGCATCGTACGGCCTGCTCCTGTCCAGGCATCTGCATGGCGCCGGCGACATTTCTGCGGAGTTGAGAGGTTACGGGTCGGACCGCGGTCTGCCCGGCTCCGTCATATATTACAGCCAGAACCCTACAGAGAGACTGCAGGACAGGGAAACCGCCGCGTCGCTGCGGTATTCCGGCTCCGGAGGGCATTGGAGATGGCGTGCCGACGCATCCTATCTGTGTTCAAGACAGCATTATACCGATACCGCTGCCATATATCCGGTGCCGTTAGATGACAGGTACCGCCAGTTGGAATGGGCGCTGTCCCTCGCGGCGGAGTATAGTTTCAGTCCGCATTTCCGTATGGTCCTGGCGCAGGACGCGTGGATCAGCGACCTGGATGCAAATCTGGCAGCCTGCCCTTATCCGCGCAGGTACAGCGGAGTGTCGGCAGTCTCGGCGCAATACCGTTCCGACAGGCTGACCGTGACCGGAAGCCTGTCGCTGACCGCCATGCACGAGGTGACGGAGAGGGGAGAAGCCGCTCCGGACAGACAGCGGCTTTGCCCGCAAATCGGCGTCAACTGGCTTGTCGGCAGGGGAATGAGGCTGCGTGCCTATGCCAAGGACGGCTATAGAGTCCCGACATTCAATGACTTGTATTATTCGCGCATAGGGACGGTGGACCTCGTTCCGGAGAAGGCGCGCCAGTCCGGTTGCGGATTGACATGGAGCGGCAGCCTCCCTGCAGGCGCACTGACGGTGACAGCCGACGCATTTGCCGCCGCCGTGCGGGACAAGATAGTGGCAGTGCCGACCATGTTCATCTGGAAGATGCGCAATCTCGGGCGCGTGGACATGCGCTGCGCGGACATAAGCTTATCCTATTCCGGACGCATTTCCGGCAGGTATATGCTGCGTGCGGCTGCCAATTGTTCGTATTGCCGCGCCGTGGATGTGTCGGACTCCGGCTCCAAGATATACCGCCACCAGATACAATATACACCTCTGTACAGCGGCAACGCCACGCTTTCTATTGAGACGCCGTGGGTGGATGCCGGAGCGGTGCTCAATGCGGTCGGGAAGCGTTATAACCTGCCGCAGAACATTCCCTCGAATGCCATGTCCCCGTACTGCGACATATCATTCAGCCTAAGCCGCACATTCGCCTTGCGCGCCTGCCGTCTCCAGGTCGCCGCAGAGGCTTTGAATATATTAAATGACAATTACGAAGTCGTCCGTTATTACCCTATGCCGGGCAGGAACTGGAGACTGACAATGAGAGTAAGTATATAATAACCATTATCTTATAATAAATGAACTACACAAAATTCCTATCGCTCGCGGCAGTTGCCGTCGCCCTACTGGCATCCTGTGACAAATCCGAACCGGACAGAGAGCCTTCCGGTACCATATATATTATGAACGAGGGCTCTTATGGCAACAACAATGCTGAAATCACCGCATATGACCTCAATACCGGCGTCAGCACTGCAGAGGCTTTCAGCGCAGTCAACGGGCGCAAACTCGGCGATACTGCCAATGACATGCTCGAGCACGATGACGAAGTATATATCGCCGTAAACGGGTCACAGGTGATATTCGTCACTGACAGGAAACTTGCCGTGCGCAGAATGCTTGAGCCGGCACTTCCCGACGGGACGAGGCTCTCGCCGCGCTATTTCGCCGAAGGCGGAGACAAGGTCTATGTGACATTCTATGAGGGTTGGCTCGGAGAAATCGATCCCAAGACAGGCGGCATTCGCTATACGCAGGTCGGGCCCAATCCCGAAGGGGTCGACTGCGAGGACGGCAAGATCTATGTCGCCAATAGCGGCGGAATGCTGTATGACAAGGGGTATAACAATACTGTTTCGGTAGTTGACGCCCGTCTGTTCAAGGAAATATCGGTGATTGAGGTCAACACCAACCCCAAACTGGTCAAGGCGGAGGACGGCCATGTGTATGTAACAAGCATCGGAGACTATGCTTCTGTCAGGCCGAAACTCCAGCATGTAGACGCGCTCAGCGGCAAGGTCAGCGATATGGCTGTAGAGAATGTGTATGATATTGAGATTGAGGATGATATGCTGTATGTTATGACAGGCGGCTATGATGCGACATACAATCTCATGTCCGGTGACATCTATGCCTGCCGTGCCAATGCCGGAGCGGGAGCCACCTTGTCGAAGATTATTTCCGGAGTGCCATCGGTATATTCCATGTCGGTGACTGACAGGCATATATGGGTAGGCTCAGTCTCTAATTTCGTGGAGAACGGAGATATGTATCTCTATACGACGGACGGCAGTTTCGTTACATCTTTTGACGCCGGCGGACTCAATCCTTCGGCAGTGGTGGAGGCGGACTAAGACATGCTGCTGAGTCTGTTATATGTCCTTATAGGCGGTGTCGCACTGCCTGTAGGTGGTATCCAGATGCAATATCTGTGGCGAAACCAGCTCGGAGACGTGTATTCGCTGGGCCTCGGCTCGGCGGCATGTCTCGGGGCTGCCGCTGCCACGATGAGCGGATGGTGCTCGCTGACGGTCGGATCCTTTATCTGCACCCTCGTCTGTACCTTGATTGCATTCCTGGTCACTCTCAAGGTCTCCACCCAGAACCTGATCACTTTCGGCATTCTCTTCGGCACTTTCATAGGCTCGCTCGGCACTATTGTGGTGACGAATGCGCCCAACGGAGACCTGCTTCGGAAGTACTACCTCTGGGGAGCCGCCAATTTCAACCTCGAAGGGGTGACGACAGGGGATATAGTGTTCTCGCTGGCGCTCTTTGCCGTCGGATTGGCCGCTGCACTGATGACAGCCCGGGACCTGACGCGTCATTTCAAGGGAGAGATAGAGTTGTCGCGTCCGCGCAAGGCCGTGAGCCTGTTGCTGATAATGTTTCTGGTCACATCCGCGGTGAGCATCTGCGGACCGATAGGATTCATTTCTCTCGGAGTGCCCAACATCAGCCGCATCATCTGCAAACGCGACGACATCAGGCTGCACTATCTCATCTCGTCCGTGATAGGAGTGGCTCTGCTGCTGGCGACCTTCCTCGTGGTGAAATATGTCAATTTCGGCATCTATCTGCCTGTCAGCGCGACCATGGCAATCATCGCCCTGCCCCTCACCGCAATCATCTTTACCCGGAAGTAATTGAAGCCCTCGGTCTTTTCCTCTCCGCGGCGTAGCAAAAAAGAAATAAATGCCTATCTTTAACGATGGGTTTTGGAGATATTTCTTACAGTCTTGATAATAACACTAAATAGCCGTGGCATGAAAAAACTTTTTGTCCTGATTTCCGCCATTTTGCTGGCCACTACACAGTTGTCCGCACAGCGCACATATCTTGTGAACAAGTGTGCAATTACGGATTCGGACCAGCGTTACAAGGTATACAAGTATAGTGGCACATCTTCTCCGAAAATCGAAATGGCAGGAGGGGAGGCTGGATATGGCGGTTTTGCTTTTTGGGGCGAGGGAGCGCATGTGACCTTTGACCTGAATGGCCAGTATGAGACACTCACCTTTGTCATGGGACATTACAAGAAGTGTTATGACGGAGTGGGAGTCGTTACGATTAAGGCGGACGGCAAAAAACTCATGGATGAAAAGGTCAAGGGTTATGATGTTCCGCACCTGTACAGTGTCAATGTGAGGGGAGTAAGCAAACTGACTTTCTCCATTGTGGCCGGTGCCATTGATGTGGCCGTGGCGGATGCGATGCTCTGGAAAAGCGGAGAAACCCCTGCTGATGCAGGCAAGAAGTCCAGGTCTGCGGATTCGGCAAAGGAACTCGTGAAGGACCTGAAGCCGTATTTTACCAGTAATTTTATGGAAGCGGTCACTCCGAATTCCCAATTGCCTGTCAAGTTGAATGGAAAGGAATATGCTTATGGACTGAGAGGAAAGATGGATATGGCAATCCTGGGAACGAATCAAGGATATGCCTATTTCAATCTGGGTGGACAGTATGCAACTGTGAGTTTCATAGCAGGTTGCCGTGATGATGTGACAGGAGCCGCAGGTTCCGGCTGGATAACGGTCAAGGCGGATGACAAGATAATAGAGGAGATTGAGGTTAAAGAGGGGCAGATTGCCAGGCAGGTGACATTGGATATTAAGGGGTGCAGGGTATTGTCATTCCATTCCGAACAGATTTCAGGCAACTCTACGGCGGAAATCGCTGAGATAGTTGCATATCCGGAGGGGCTTGAAGTCGCGGCAGGACAGAATGGTAACGGCCTGGCCGCTCCGGACCCGCGCCTGAAAACTCTGCCCGATGTGTGCAGGCTCATATCCAACATTCCTCCCTATCAGGTGGTCGGCAAGGTCGAGAAGCAGATATATGACGGCTCATCGGATTATCTGACATTCTCCATGGGAGGGACAAAGTATTCGGAAGGTATCATATTGTATCAGACATCGTCGTTGCTTGATGACAACCTTTCAGCATGTGCCGCGTTCGACTTGGGCAACGAGTTTGACTACATCAGTTTCACTGCCGGTTATGTCGGCAAGAGTTGTAACATGAATAACGAAGAACTGAGGGTGTATGCCGATGACGAACTTGTATTCTCCGCACCTTTGGTTCCCACTTGTCCCAACTGCAGTTATGTGGTACCTGTCAAGAAGTGCCGGGTGCTCAAATTCGCAAACAAGGGCAGCGGGAAACTCGACGTCGCGGCATTCGGAGTCGCTGATATTGTGGCGTATAGGGGAGAGCCTGTGGAGAATGACCTCTTTGTACATCCACGGCCGGATTGTCCCCAGGAGATTGACCTCATCGATCTCGGCCATCCTTATATACATTATGTCTCCGTAATGGCGGACAAGAGAGACCAGATAATGTATGACGGTTCCACGAAAAAGAATTATTTCGAAGTAAATGGGGAGAGGGTCTATAAGGGATTCATCCTGCAGACGAGCAAGCATTTCTCTTTGGATTATGGCGTCTTTGGTGACAACGGACGCGATGCTGCGGCGTCTGCAGCTGTGGGGGCGGCTGCGGTAGGGGCGTCATTTGTCGCTACAGGTGTGGCAGTAGGCGGATTGACCGTAGGAGTGACAATGGCCCCTCTTGCGGCATTCCTGCTGCTTGCTGCCGGCGGTGAGGCTGTCGAGAACTCTTGCGCCGCATTCAATACCTATGGCGAGTATAACTCGGTAACATTCAAAGTTGCCTGTCTTCCCGGAACAGATGTGCTCAATCCCTCGCACGAACTCCTTACAATAGGTGCGGATCAGGAAGTGGTCGCGACAATCGGCATATATGAGGGAATGGAGCCTCAGGAAATCACTGTTCCCATTGACGGATGCGGACAACTTATGTTCTGGCTGTCGCATACGAACGGGGTCGCTTCCGAGAAATACCTTATATATGACATAGTCGTCAGCAAGGACAGAAAGCCTCTTTCCATACCGGTGCCTGTCCGTATGTCATTGCCTCAGATTACGGATTTTGCCACTCCTGAAGTGACACTCAAAAGGGATTTCAAGCAGGTATCCTCTTCCAACAAGTCCAAAGAGGTCGACCAGTACCTTGTAAACGCCAGGATCTATTACGATAAACTCCTTACATATCTGAACAGATATACATCGGAGTATAAGGTCTATACCTATTATTTTGATTCCTCCGCCGGAGTCTGCAGAGCGGTGCAGATGCGCGACCATAGGACTCCGAAGAACCAGCTTAATATGAGAATGCATTATGAGGCACTCGCCAAGACACACTTGAAGATTCTGGAAGAACTGCGCAAGGAGCAGGCGAGCCTGACGATTGCGAATGTGTCTGCCAATGCAGGACTTATAGATCTTGGATTTGATGCGGTCAAGTATCGTAAGGCCATAAAAGAGACCGCAGCTTTGCTCAAACAGTGTTTCGCCGCTGTTGACAAATTGTACGAATCCAAAAAACAGGAATACGCTTTCTGGAAGCAAGTAGTGCCGAAAGCAATGAATGTCGATGGCGTATCCTCTACGGACAAGTGCATAATCTGTCCTCTTGCTTCCGGAGAAGAAGCCCCCACGGGAGAACTGCAGCATTTGAAGTATTTTGATTTGGTGGAGCGTTAGCCATGAAGATGTATTTCAATATAGTCCGCGTCGCTGTCATCATGGATATGGGAATGGGGAACAGGACGAAAGAATGGACCAGTATCGATGCGGGGCGGCTTGAACCGGGAGCGGAATTTGATGTTTACGATGGAAAGTTGCGCATCGTGGCAATCGACGATATGGAGATGGCATTTACCTTTATGGGAGAGTCTCACCGGATTAATCGCAGGTGGCAGGTCCTTGGCACACCGGAAATCGCTCTTCCGCGCCGTGAAGTATCTGGGCATGAGAGGTATATATTCCTTTTCAGTAATAACCGGGAGAGCAACGGCCAATGGTCATTCGATGTCTTGTCCTGTTTGGCAACTGAAATGGATGCCAATAATGAAGAGGGTAATCTGTGGAAGAATATTCCGCTCGTGCGCGAGTTTATTCATGAACTCAAGGATGTTGCGCCATTCAGAAGCGATGAGGTGAATCCCGCGTGCAAGGCATACTATATTTATTGCCTGTTAAATGCGGATATGGTAGATAAGCGAGAGACACCACGTCTCTTCCAGTCTTTGTGCGAACTGTACCGCCTGTACGTTGATTTTGCCGTAGAGACGGACTATGATGAGGAACTCTTGAAAGTGTTTGACAGACAATATTTCAAGGTGGTGGACCGTTGGATATATCTTTTCGCATGGATTGTCGCAGACCCGGCAAGTGATTATGCCCTTGACTGTTGGAATGATGTTGGAGGTGGTCTCAAGACGGATTCCGTGCAAGCGGCAGCGGAGTGGGAGACGCTTATCTATGATGTTGAGAAGGAAGTTGATGAAGAATTAAAGGACGAACCCCGTTGCATGGGCTTTTGCTTTAGGTACTGGAGCGTGAAAAGGGCGGCATTGGCAAAGAGAGGCATAGAGTGGAGGAGTCCTGCGGAAATGAATCCCAAAGTAATGTTCGACTGATATTATGAAACGGTGTTATACAGGCATGGATACGGATGCCGAGTTTGTGCGCATTAAGTTCACAGAAGATCAGCTGCCATATATTGTTCCTGATGAAGATGACGAATGTGATGAAGATGAGGACGATGAGTGGGATGATGATGAGGAGGAGTGGGACGATGACGGTAGATTTGACGCATGGGCGTAATTTGAAATGGCAATCAAGGTAAACATTCGGCCGACAGAGGAAAATCTGACCGGCAAGAGCCATTGGTGGGGATTCCCGGATCTGCCGAAAGGCGTGGTGTGGCCTTATCGTTGTAGTGGCGATACGACTCCGGATGTGGAAGAACTGCTGACCTTTATCTGTCAGATTCGGCTTGAAGACATTGCTCCCATTGATACGGAGGGACAGTTGCCGCACAAGGGCATGCTGTGGTTCTTTGCGGATATTGACTATTTCCTCGGGGAAATGGATGCTCCCTGCGCCGGAATCGGAGAATGGGAGAGAGGGCGGTACAGGGTGCTGTATGCGGAGGATTGCCGGGGCCTTGTCACGCACGAGTATTATTGGGAAGACGGCACACCGGCTGTGATTCCGGCAGAAGAACTGGTTTTTGAGACGGTGGAGTCCTCGTCCGACGGCTTCAAATTGTTGGGTGAGCCGTATATGACAGAGGGCTACGAGAATGAGAACGAGGGGCTGGTATCTCTGCTCCAGCTTGACGAAGAGGAGCGCTGGCATTTGCGTTTCTTTGATTGCGGCACAATAAATTTCATGATTACGGAGGATGGTCTCCGCAGGCGCGATTTCTCCGCGGCTATGCTTTTCCTCCACAGTTCGTAGTGCTGTCTTGAAAGAAATTCTTTACCTTTGTGGTGTATTAACATTGGATGCGTAATCTTTATTCATCGGATAGGGCTCTGTAGCATTTGGATCGCTGTACAGGTGATTCAAATGCACGATGTCGGTTTACGGCGCCTGCCAGACGGGCGTCGAGTATTTTTGTGCAATAATTACAATCAAAAAAATGAATAAAGACTATATCATACGCAATGAGCGTAAATCAGAATACACCCAAGTGGAAAACCTTGTCCGTGAGGCTTTTTGGAATATCTATCGTCCTGGCTGTATGGAGCATTATGTCCTGCATTGCCTGCGGAACGACCCTGCATTTGTCCATGAACTGGATTTGGTTATGGAGATTGGAGGACAGTTGATAGGGCAGTGCACATATATGCATGCTACCATCAAATCAGACGACGGCAGGACCATTCCCATTGCAACACTGGGGCCTATAGGGATACTGCCGGCATTCAAACGACAGGGATATGGCAGGATTCTTCTGGATTACAGCCTTTTGCGAGCCATAGAATATGGCTTCGGAGCGGTCTGTTTGGAAGGGGATATTGCATTCTACGGCAAGAGCGGCTTTGCCCAGGCATCGGCTTTCGGAATCCGCTATCACGCTCTGCCCGAGGGCGAGGATGCATCATTCTTTTTGTGTAAAGAACTGGTTCCAGGCTTCTTGGACGGTATTACCGGAGAATACGCGACGCCGGCGGGATATTTTGTCGATGAAGAAGAATGTGTGGCCTTTGACAAGGCGTTTCCTCCCAAGGAGAAACTGATTCTGCCCGGGCAACTCCGGTAGAGCATTCTCCGGAGGAATGGCGGTCGTCAGATGCGTCTGCGGCTAAATCGCGCCGTCGATGTAGTCTGTATAGAGGATTCCGTCCAGATGGTCGCATTCATGCTGGAAGATGACCGCCGTAAATCCGTTGATACTCTCGGTGGTATCCTTTAATGTCAGAGGCGAGGTGTAACTGATGTCGATATCCCGGTAGCGGGCGACGTTGCCTTGCCTATCGGGTATGCTCAGACAGCCCTCCGAGCCGGTTTTCTTATCGCCCCGGTATGCGCTTATCCGGATGTTGGGGTAGACCTCGAACGGGAATCCCTCC
>CAZKRZ010000021.1:0-14175 GCA_964555325.1 uncultured Muribaculaceae bacterium | reverse complement strand
CTCAGTACATTCATAGCCGAGATAGAGTCCAAGTTCGGAGAATTGGCCCGCGAGATAATCGTGCCGTTCCTGCCTGATGTGGAGATTGAGGGACACGAATTTAGGATACCTGTGCGTGGAGACAAACTCGCCTTGCTGGAACTCAGTTCCAGGAATGCCCATGAGTATCGTTTCAATATGCTCAAACAGCGTGAGCACAGCAATCCGGAGGAGTTCCGCATGTCGGTAATGCTGGAGTTGCAGAAGGCATTGGGCATGAAGGAATTGCCGCGCCACATGGAGTGCTTTGACAACTCCAACATCCAGGGTACCAATCCCGTAGCGTCCTGTGTGGTGTTTCGAGATGCCGAGCCGAGCAAAAAGGACTACCGCAAGTTCAAGATAAAGACCGTCATAGGTGCCAATGACTATGCTTCCATGAAGGAAGTCGTCAACAGGCGTTATTCGCGTATGATGCAGGAGGCTCCGGAGGATTTGCCGCAGCTGGTCGTCATAGACGGCGGCAAGGGACAGCTCGATTTTGCCTATCAGGCACTTGCCGAACTCGGCCTTACGGACAAACTCACGGTGATAGGACTTGCCAAGAGGCTGGAAGAAGTCATCAGGGTCGGAGATCCCTATCCGCTCTTTATAGACCGCAACAGCCAGGCTCTCAAGGTGCTCCAGCGTATCAGAGACGAGGCGCACCGCTTCGGTATCACAGTCCACCGGAGCCTGCGGAGCAAGGCGCAGGTGCTCTCCGCGCTTCGTGAGATAAAGGGAGTCGGACCGCAGACCGAGCAGAGACTGCTCATGCATTACGGCAGTGTCGCGCGCATAGCCGCAGCCACGACAGAAGACCTGGCTAACATAGTAGGGGAGTCGCTGGCGCACAAGATACACGATTCATTGACAAAACCAGAAAAACAACATGAAAAAGATTAACGAAGACAGATTCAACAAGATATTCAACGCGTTCATTCTGATAGGCATGCTGGTAGCGGTGATAGCCTCGAGCGCGCTCAAGTTCTCCGATCCGGAAGTAAGCCGGTTCATGCTGCTGCTGTCTGCATTCGGCGCTATAATGGGAGTGCTCAGCACGGTGCTCTCCGCCAACGGCATTATCTGGACCTTCCTCTTCGGACTGATAGATGTGCTTATCTATTCGTTCAACCTGTCCCAGCAGACCCCTCTGCCTATATCCACGCTGCTGCTCCATGTGGGTTATTTCATACCTATGGAGTTTATAGGCTTCTACAAATGGCGTAAAAGGGGGGCTACCGGCAAAGTACAGGTCAAGGCACAGCATCTCAGCCGCAAGGGCTGGCTCTTGTCAGGTCTGCTCTTTGTGGCAGTGTTCGCGTTGTCTTTTGCGCTGTCGTATTATGCTGCAGGACGCTCGGCTGCCACTGCGGATGTAAATCTGCCCAAGGTCGCACTCGACGCCCTCATGACGACATCCAATATCGTCGCGCTCGTACTTATGTCCATGGCCTACATGGAGCAGTGGTATCTCTGGACCATGGTGAATATCTCCTCCGTCATATTCTGGACAATCACGCTTGTGACCCAGCCTGAGGAGGCTGCCTCTGTGGTGTATCTGAGCAAGTATGTATTCTACTTTATTAATGGTATCAACGGCATCCGTATCTGGAGCAAACTCTGCGAGAGGTAAGGTGCTGATAAGCACCTCCATAGCCGTGCAGAGGGTGCATGATTTGTAAAATTAGGAATTATTTAGTTACTTTGCAGACGCATTTTGCAACCGGACCGAAATAATTTAACAATTATATTCTATCGTTATGGATTACAATGAGATTGTAAAGAAAGTAAAGGAGATCATCGTCGACAAACTTGGCGTTGAAGAGTCCGAAGTTACTGAAACCGCCAACTTTACCAATGACCTTGGAGCTGATTCCCTCGATACTGTAGAGCTTCTTATGGAGTTCGAGCGTGTGTTCGGAATCAAGATTCCTGATGATGAGACAAGCAACATCGCTACTGTCGGTGATGCAATCGAGAAGATTTCATCGAAACTCGGCGATAAATAATATCAGTATTATTTAAAGATTAGAAAAGGGGTGACTCATACGAGCCACCCCTTTTTTACATTAATGCTTATATATTGTCTACCTTGAGACCTTGGGAATCGAATATGTCACCTGCATGTAGGGACGTTTTGCCGCGTCTGTAGCCTCCGGACCATAGAGGGCGGCACGATAGTACCTGTCCTTGTCAAGAGCCTTCTTGTAGGTCACGGATGACGAAGACGACGAACCGTACATCTGCTGCATCAGTGCGTAGGCGTAGTAATTGGAGTAGTTGTTGTATCCGTAGCCGCCATACCCGTAACTGCCGTATCCGTACCCTCCGTACATCATATTATTATAGTAACTGGCGTACATCAGGTTGTTGTAGTAGTCGGACTGGTCGCTCTCGTATGCGGACGAGCTCGCGCTGTTGTCTATTTCCCTGTGCATGATGAGGAACCAGATGTCGTAGTTGGAGAAGTCCTTGTCCTCGGGATTCTGTTCCAGCAGCATCTGCGCATGGTAGGTAATATCCGGCTTGTAGATAAGGTTGGACCTGTCCACGTCTCCCTGGTTTTCCTTGCTGTTGCTGTAGTCCGTGATGTTGGCGAAAGCATAATCGCCCGAATCATCCGACTTTACGCGGCAGGTAGGGGAGAGTATCTGGGGATACTTGTCCATGTCCAGATAATTCTCCGGGAACTCGAACGGCAGTATGAGTGATACCTTGTTGAGCACCGTGGACTTGGCGTCTCCGCCGTTTCTGGCTATCTCGTCGATGAGTTTGCTACGTATTTCCTTGGCGGAAATGACGGGTTTGAGACCGCCTGCTCCTTCTATATACATCATGTCCGAAGCCGGTCCTGCAAGTTCCCTTGTCTCCTGGCTGGATACATTTAGGCAGTATTGGGGGAAATTTCCGGCTGTGCCGTAATAGAGCAGAGAGTCTACCTTGTACAGCGAATCGGGGCAGAAATAGAACAGGAAAGAGGTGTCTTTTTCCTCAGTGCCGTAGGTGGACTTGAACTTCAGCTCTGCATAGTTGTCCGTGAGGTAATAGTACGAACTGTTGAACCCGAGCTGGAGTTCGAACATATTGATACGGCCTCCGTTGCCGACAGGGTCGCTTGTCTCCATGTAAATGCCCGGCAACTTGTTGAGATAGTCGTCAATCGTCTTCTTGCTGCCGTCCAGCCCCATTGCAATCAACTTGTTCATGAATGCGGTGCCGTATTCGGCGTTGAAATCGATGCCGAGAGTATCGTCGGTGCCGTTGAACATGGGCACACCCTTGGTGATGCGCTTGTTGCCGTGTCTGATATTGCCTTTCTCGAGGGCGTTGATGTCGTAGACATCCTTGGTGCTCTCCTGCAATTCGTAGACATTGATGAGCTGGAGCATGTTCCTGTCGCTCTCGCTGGCGACGGACATTGTATCTCTCTTGATGGTCATCCTGAAGCTCTCGAACTTGGGATTGGAGCCGAAGTCGAGGCTGTCGTAGCACGGGACTATGGAGACGGCCGCTCCTCTGCGGGTCAGTCCGTGCTCGTCACGGATCGAGCCTATGGTGATGCGGTTCTGCGAATATCCGCTGAGGCTGTCCGCCATACGCATTTCCATTTCCTCTATGGGAATGTTCACGACATAGGTGTCGTATTGCTGGTCGAGCGGAAGCAGGTCGGAACCGAGCTCCGAACTGGTGCTGATACACGAGCAGCAGCCGAAAACCGCGGCTGCCGCATATATTGTGACGGATAGGATTCTGCGCCTTATGTCCATTGTCTATAACTTGTCGTAAAAATCGTTGTAGTCATCGATATACGTTCCGTTCTCCATAGCCTCTGCGCTGTAGGGCAGCACGGGCAGATTGAGACTGTTTGCGTAATCGACAAGACCTTTGTCGATGTCAGCGTCTCCGAGAATGACGGCATCCGAATACCGGACGGCTGTTTTCGCAAGATTTGTGCCATTGGGCTCCGCGAGGGCGTCCACATCTTCCGGGGAAATGACACCGAGTGCCACCTTGCTCTGGAAATCGGGGGCGAACTGCTCTCCGGCTGCGTCGTTGTACAATGACAGCACTACCTTGCTCCCGGCGAATATCGGATCGTCCTTGTAGATTTTCTTGAGGTAGAGGGGGACCAACTGTGAAATCCAGCCCTGGCAGTGGATGATGTCCGGTGCCCAGCGCAGTTTCTTGACGGTCTCCAGTATGCCCTTGGCAAAGAACAGCGCCCTCTCGTCGTTGTCTTCGAAGAAGATGCCGTCGCCGTCCCTGTCAATCTCGCGGCGTTTGAAATAATCCTCATTGTCAATGAAATACACCTGCATACGGGCGGACTGGATGGATGCCACCTTGATGACAAGCGGCCGGTCCACCTCGCTGATGATGATGTTCATGCCGGAGAGGCGTATGACCTCATGCAGCTGATTTTTCCGTTCGTTGATACAGCCGTATCGCGGCATGAAAGAACGGATCTCTTTCTTGTGCTCCTGAATGCCCTGCGGGAGGTTGCGTCCTATTTTGGAAAGACGGCTCTCCGGAACGAAGGGGAGCATCTCCGAGTTTACGAAAAGAACTCTTTTAGTCATACTTTGTCCCTATCTGGACCAAAATTATAGCCAGATAACAACAAAGATAATAATTTTTTTCGGGAATATTGATATTTCGCTATCTTTGAGACGAAATTGGGAGATTGTGATGTCATCCATCGAAAACAAAGTGATGCGCCGCCGGCTTGCCGGCTCTTATATATCTACACTCATCAGTATCAGCCTCGTGCTGCTGCTGGTCGGGGTAGCGTGCATGTTGCTTGTCAATGCAGGCAATGTATCTGACTATTTCAAGGAAAACATGAAAGTCTCCGTCATCATGGACAAGGAAGTGAGTGACGGACAGGCACAGGAATTCATGCAGACTCTGGATTCGCTGCCGTTTATCCGCAAGACATCATTCGTCTCCAAGGCGCAGGGAGAGCAGGAAATGAAAGAAATGCTTGGCGAGGATTTCCTCTCGGTGTTCGATACCTCTCCAGTGCCGGCATCCATAGACATAACACTGGACTCGGACTATGTATCTTCGGACAGTCTCGAAGTCGTCAAGGCGCGTATCTCCACGTCTCCCTATGTGGATGAAGTGGTTTACCAGCAGTCGATTATCGATGCCCTTAATGAAAATCTCGGCAAGATAGCACTATCTATCAGCGTGTTTGTGGGGCTGCTGCTGTTCATATCGGTGGTGCTCATAAGCAATACGGTCAGGCTCAATGTGTTCTCCAAGCGTTTTTCCGTACACACCATGCGTCTGGTCGGAGCGACAAAGTCATTTATCCGTGCACCATTCCTGTGGCAGGCGGTCGTCCAGGGGCTCTTGGCGTCATTGATAGCGATAGCCGTGCTGGTGGTCGGACTGTTCGTCCTCAAGGACCAGTTCGCCCAGCTCTTCAAGATATTCCATCTGGATACCCTCCTGATGGTGATGGGCATAGTCGTCGTGTGTGGCGTAGCGATATGCTCGATAAGTACGTATTTTATTGTAGGTAAACTCGTTTCTCTCTCCAAGAGCGAGTTGTATGCTTGATCGTATATGGAAAAGAAAAACAATAATATGGCGATTACAGCCCGCGGACTGCGGCTGATGCTTGCCGGCCTGATAGTCATGCTTGCCGGCTATATTCTGATGATTGGCGGAGGCAGCGACGATCCGCAGGTGTTCAATTACGCGATGTTTGATTTCCAGCGCACGGTTGCGGCTCCTATAGTAATCATCGCTGGCGTCATTGTGGTCATCGCAGGCATTATGAGTCCGGGACGTGGCAAAGACGGGGAGGGTGAGAAATGAGTTGGTGGCAGGCGATAATCCTCGGTCTTGTACAGGGGCTGACCGAATTCCTCCCAGTGAGCAGCAGTGGACATCTGACCATAGGGCGCGAGATACTCGGCATCCAGGCGGAAGGTGACCTCTCGTTTGAAGTCATCGTACATGCCGCTACGGTGCTCGCCACTATCGTGGTGTTCTGGAAGCCTATAGTCGGCATGGTCAAGGGACTCTTCCGATTCAAGAACAACGATGAGACGGACTATTTGCTCAAGATAGCCGTGTCCATGATACCGATATTGATAGTAGGACTTTTCTTCAAAGACTATATCGAGGAACTGTTCTCCTCCATTGCTGTCGTGGGAGGATGTCTCCTGCTGACATCTGTCCTCCTCGGGCTGTCGGACTTTGCGGAGAAATCATTTGCCCGTAAGGGCGAGCCGGCGAGGAACGGCATTTCCTACAAACAGGCGCTCATTGTTGGACTCGGTCAGGCGTTTGCGGTGCTTCCGGGACTTTCACGCTCCGGTACGACCATCGCCACCGGTCTTATCTGCGGCGTGCGCAGGGATGTAATGGCGCAATTCTCGTTTCTGATGGTGCTCGTGCCCATACTCGGGGAGTCTTTCCTCAGCATGGTGGGTGGCGATTTCGCGGCTTCGACAGTGGGCGTCCTGCCTCTGCTGCTCGGTTTCCTGTCGGCATTCTTGTCGGGACTGTTTGCCTGCAAGGTGATGATTGCGCTGGTCCGCAAGGCCAAGTTGCGCTGGTTCGCTCTGTATTGCGCCATTGTCGGCGCAGTTGTGCTCGTTTACGCATTGGTCTAACGGCGCATGGCAGAACGCACAGGGACATATTTTGTATCGGATGTCCATCTCGGACTGGATTTCAACGATCCGGCAGAGAGGGAACGCCGTTTTGTCGATTTCCTGCGCTCTATTCCGGGGGATACGACGGAAGCGGTCTATCTGCTTGGGGATATATGGGATTTCTGGTTTGAGTATAAGAATGTGGTGCCCAAAGGGTATTCGCTCGTGTTTGCCGAGCTGATAAGACTGACCTCCGCAGGCGTGAGGGTCTGTTTCTTTAGAGGCAATCATGACATGTGGACTTTCGGATACCTTGAGGACATGGGCGTCGAGGTGCTGGAACAGCCTTATTTTACGGAGATTGGCGGCAAGACATTCTGCCTCGGGCACGGGGACGGTCTCGGCGATGCTCCGCGCTCATACAAATGTATGCGTGCATTGTTTGCATGGCGTCCTGCGCAGCGTCTCTTTGCCATGCTGCACCCGACAGTGGCGTTCTGGCTGGCCCGCACATGGTCGGAGACCAAACGCAAGCGGCGCAAGGTGCGCTATCATTTCCGCGGTGAGGAAGAGCCCCTCTACAGATATGCCAATGCCATATCCGGCGAGCGTCATGTGGATTATTTTATATTCGGGCATTATCATTGCCCCGTAGACATGTCTCTGCCCAATGGAGGCAGGCTGATGATAATGGATGACTGGCTGGACACGGGCAGTCTCCCTTATTTGTATTTCGACGGAATGTATGTCTTGGGGAGGTCGTCGAAATAGATGTCGAAATAGATTTTCTCAAATTCGCCCTTTTCCCACGCCTGTACCAGTTCTTCCGTCTGTCTGTCTGCTCCATCAGGGTCATAATGGCTCTTGAGGTTCTGTCCGAACAGCCGTGCCACCCCTTGCCAGAATCCGGCGGTAAATCCGTTTTTGTAGTCCTTGACTATGTCGTAGGACGTCTTGCCTATCTCTCTGTCCACTAATCTGATAAGTAGTTTTCCCTGCGAAGTGGTCATGTGCCTGACTGCCGGGGCGAAGTCCTTGAGGACATCTTTCTGAATCGAGGATATGTAGTCCGCCCTCTGCTTTTTGTTCATCTTCTGCGCCGCTATGGTGCTGTCTGTCTCCGAGATGACTTGTGATATTATAGGTACATAGGGGTAGACCTTGGCGAAATTATACACCAAGCGGTAGTATTTGCGCCAGTTCTTGGGCAGCCGCGTATCTTTGGGGAATACGAATGCCGGCTCGACGCTGTCTATGAATACAGTGTCTCCCTTGTCATCGATGATGAATTCCATCGGAGTGCCGAGCTTGCTGTCTCCTATGAGTGCCCCGTCATTCTGGGCGTGCGCAATCATAGAGGAGCAGAGCCCCGCTATCGTCAGCAGTATGGCATACAATCGTCGCATCGCCCGCAAAGGTACATATTTTACGGATTGTTTTTTCATTCCCCGAGGAGGGGGAATGGAGGTAAGAGAGAGAGTATCGGGTGAGAAGTTACACAATTTTTGCTATTTTCGCAGAATAAACGCAAAAACGACAGTCATTTATGATGATGAAAGAAGATCCGCTTGAGAGACTTGACCGCGAAGCACGCGAGCGCAAGGAAAAGAACAATAGCCTTAAACCATTGATGTACACCCTTATAGGCGTCGTGGTGGTGCTTGCCGGCGTCCTTGCTTATATCTGGGTGCAGAAGAGTCGTCTCGTCAATGACCTCCAGGTCGAGAAAGAAGAACTTACGGCTCAGTTCGAGTCCCTCAGAAACGATTATGACACCCTGTCTTCGGACTATGACTCCATCAATACCCAGTTGGACTCGTCCCGTGAGGAGGTGACCCAGCTCATAGAGAAAATCAAGAAGACAGAGGCTACCAACCGCGCCAAAATGCGTCAATACGAAAAGGAGCTCGGTACTCTGCGCAGCATTATGCGTAACTATATCACGCAGATAGACTCTCTCAATACGCTCAATCACAAGCTGACCGCAGACGCGGCGGCGGCGAGGCGCGAGGCGGCAGAGTCGAAGAGGGCCAACAAGGAGCTCACCCAGCAGGTAGAGGACCTTTCCGGTCAGGTCGCCGCCGGCGCTGTCATCAAGGCACGCGGTATCCGTATCGAGGCTTACAACGACAGGGACAACGTCACGGACCGCAGTTCGCGTACCGTACGTTTGCTGACCTCTCTCAGCCTTGTGGAGAACGATCTCGCCCCCAAGGGTCCTGTGAGAGTATATATCAGAGTCAAGGATCCGGGAGGCATACTCCTCACCAATGCCGCATCGGCATCGTTCCAGTTCCAGGGCGAGGTGCTCCAGGCATCCGCTTCGCGTGAAGTGGACTATCAGGGCAAGGAGATAGAGATGAGTATCTACCTCAATGACATTCCCTCTTACACCAAGGGCACTTATACTGTAGAGGCCTATACGGTGCAGGCGAGGCTCGGAGCGGCGGAACTGTATCTGAGATAGCGTGATATACATCCACGTCCCTTTCTGCAGGACATTCTGCATCTACTGCAGCTTTTATTCTGAAATATGCGCGGGCTCTGATTCTTCGGAGCTCCGCGCTCGTTATGTACGGGCGTTGGTGTCGGAGGCAGCGGAGAGAGCCGGCGAGATAGCGGCTACACGCCTGCCGGGGATGGACAGCCTGTATATCGGAGGCGGCACACCGTCGCTCTTGGATATAGACAGTCTCGCGGAAATGGTCGGAGCACTCGGAGCCCGGCCGGAGGGGGAGTTTACCGTGGAGGTCAATCCGGACGATATTGTCGAAAAGGGCGGAGAATACGCTCGCGGGCTGGTCGGGCTCGGAGTGAATCGCGTCAGTATGGGAGTGCAGTCCTTTAATGACGGGATATTGGGCTGGATGCGGCGCAGGCATGATTCGCGGACTGCCGTTGAGGCATTCGGAATACTCCGCAGTGCAGGCATAGGGAATATCAGCATAGACTTGATATTCGGTATGTCCCAACTGGCAGATACCCAGTGGGCTGATACCATAGACAAGGCAATATCCCTGCATCCCGAGCATATATCGGCATACCAACTGTCTGTAGAGGAGGGCAGTGCCCTGTATGGCATGTCGGAGCGTGGAGAATACGCGGAGGCCTCTGACGCCCAATGTGCGCGCCAGTACGGAATGCTCTGCGACAGGCTTCGCGAGGCAGGGTATCAACATTATGAGAGTTCCAATTGGGCTCTCCCCGGCTATGAGGCTAGGCACAACAGCGCCTATTGGACCCGTGTGCCGTATGTGGGCTTAGGTCCGGGAGCGCATTCGTTCGACGGCAGCAAGAGGTCGTGGAATACGGAGAGCGTAGACGCGTATGTGCGTGAGAGTGAGATGCTGACGGAGGAGGACAGCAAGGTCGAGACCATTATGCTCGCCCTGCGGACTTCGGCAGGTATAGATGCGGCTTATCTCGAGTCCTGCTGCGACCGCAGTGTGCTTGATTCCATGCTTGCGGAAAAATCCCTTGTAAAGGTGAATGACCCTCTGACGGGATGCAGGTTGCGCATCCCGGAGGATCGGTTCTTCGTCTCGGACGATATTATAAGGAGGCTTATATAGCTTCGGTCTTCTCCTTGAGCCACGCTGTCATTTCTATGGACAGATAGGGTGACAGTTCGCGGAATACTCTGGCGTTGTATTCGTTGAGCCATTTGATTTCATCCTCGTTCAGCAGGCCGCGTATTATAGGCTCGGTGTCGAAATGGCACAGCGTCAGTGGCTCAAAGCCGAGCCATGTGCCGAATTCGTTGGTGCACAATTCCTTGCAGAGCAGCAGGTTTTCGTGCCTTATCCCGTGCATTCCTTCCCTGTACAGGCCGGGCTCGTCGGATGTCACCATGCCGGGCAGGAGGGGCTGGCGGTTGAAATTCTGCCTTATGTCCTGCGGGCCTTCGTGCACTCCGAGATAAAATCCGACCCCGTGTCCCGTGCCGTGTCCGAAATTGCGCATTCTGCTCCAAAGCGGCTCTCTGGCGAGTGCGTCTATCTGGCAGCCGGCAGTGCCCTTGGGGAATACTGCCATAGCCAAGTCTATATGGCCCTTGAGCACGAGGGTGTAGTCCTCTCTCTCGAGTTCTGTGCACGGTCCTGTGGGGACGGTGCGCGTTATATCGGTAGTGCCGTAACTGTATTGTCCGCCGGAGTCGCACAGATACAGTCCATGTTCCTCTATCATCGGGGCATCCATGCGCGGAGTGACATAGTGGGGGAGTGCAGCGCCCTTGCCGTATGCCGATATTGTCTCGAAACTGTCCCCTTGATAGCCGGGTATTTCGGCCCTGTAGGAGGCGAGTTTCTGCGCGGCGTCCCATTCGCTCACGCCGTAGGGCAGCTCCGTCTCCAGCCAGAAGAGGAATTTCTCCACGGCAATGCCGTCTCTGAGGTGTGCGAGCCTCTCTCCCTCGATTTCGACGGGATTCTTGACGGCCTTGCGCAACTGGACTGGAGAGTCTCCGAGTACCAGCCTGTCTTTGTCCATAATGCTGTACAGATGCCAGTTGAGGGTCGCCGGATCGGCAAATATCCTTCCCTCTGTCTCTGACAGCGAAATGGCAATGTCGTCATAGCAGTCGTGGACAAACCATCTGACTTCGTCCATTGACACTATCATATATGAGATCACGAGCGGATTGTACTCAATGTCCGAGCCTCGTACATTGAACAGCCAAGCTATCTCGTCCAATGCGGTGACGAGCATCGCGTCGCAGCCGGAGTTGCGCAGGAACTCCCTGAGCCATTCGATTTTGCTCTCGCTGCTCTCACCGGCCTGCTCGTCCTCTAACTCCGTTATCGGGGTCTGCGGCACTGCCGGTCTGTCTGTCCATAACCCGTCCAGCATGTCCGGTACACTGGCAATCCTGCATTCCCTGCCGGAGAATGCGGACATTATGTCCTCGACGGCGCTGACGCTCTGACAGAGACCGTCCACGGCTATTATTACCTTGTCGGATGTGGGGAATGCTTCGCCGGCGAGCCATTCCGGAATGAGGACCTGCTCCGGCACTCTCGTCTTGTGCAGGACTATCCCTGTGCCGGCGAGTTGCCTCTCCGCCTGTATGAAATACCTCGTATCTGTCCACAGGCCTGCATGAGAGGCCGTTATCACAATGTCACCGGCTTCGCCGGTAAATCCGGATACCCACTCCACCTGCTGCCAGCGCGGTGCGGGGTACTCGCTGCCGTGAGGATCGGAACCTGTGATAATGACCGCGTCCCAGCCGCGTTCCGCCATCATTTGCCTGACAGTTTCGACCCTGTCGGCGTATATGTTGCCTGTTGTAGTAGTCATTCTGCAATTATAACAAAAAATCATATAAATCCTGTGGCGGAGGCAGTAGGGATGTGCGTTGCAGGTGTCTGAGTTTACCAAATTGCGTAAAAGACGATTCATTTTGCGCAAAATTCAATTAATGTTTTGGATTTTACTGCGCTTTTTATACATTTGTAGTGCTAAAACGCGAATAATCATGGCTCGAGTAATCTTACTCACGGATTTTACGGAAAACTACGGCAATAAACTGCTCAAAGGCATGATCAAATACTGCCGGGACCACAAGTCCTGGTCTTTGTTCCGTATGAACGGGGCATTTCTCGAGCGCAATGGCATTGAAGGCCTGCTCGAGTTTGCCATTTCATGGAAAGCAGACGCCATTATCGGTGAGTTCCGCGAGGAGGATGACCTGAAGCCGCTTCTCGATCAAGGGATTATCACCTTTGCATTGGACAACGAGAGTCGTCCCGAGGGAGTGTGCAATATCGTCGGTGACCATGAGAATGCCGGCAGGATATGCGCTGATTATCTGATTAAGAAGGGCTTCCGCAATTTCGCGTTCTTCGGCTGGTCCAAGAAAGCATGGTCCAACGAGAGGTGCTACGGTTTTGAGAGCGAAATCCGTGAACGGGTGCCGAAATGCACATTCACGACCAGGGATTCTATGGAAGAGACCGAAAACTGGTGGGAGTATATAGAACCGCTCAGAGAATGGCTGTTGTCGCTGCCCAAGCCTGTGGCTATACTCGCCTGCCACGATCGTGCCGCATTCCATATCATGGAGGCGTGCAAACTGGATGATACAGGGGCGCTTGCCATACCCTCGGAGGTGTCAGTCCTCAGCATTGACAATGACGAAGCCATCTGTCTGCTGTGCACCCCGCAGCTGTCCTCCCTCAATCAGAATGTCGAGCAGGCCGGGTACAGCGCCGTCGCTGCCATCGACAGACTTATGAAAAAGCCTCTGCCCGAGAGAATGTCCATCGTCCCGGATAACATAGTGGTCAAGCATACCTATATCATTACTCGCAACTCCACCAATGCGTTCCAGCATGACAACAAGTACATCAACAAGACTCTCGAGTACATAGACCGCCACATCGGCGAGCCTATCCATGTTGAGGACATCGTGGAGACCCTGCCTATCTCCAGGCGTCTGCTCGAAACGACATTCAAGGAGAGCATGTCCTGCTCGATATACCAATATATAATAGACTCCCGTGTGGAGAAAATCAAGCAATTGATCCGTAACGGCGCCACAACACAAGAAGCCCTCTCATCCATCAATGTGGATAAGAGGACTCTCGCGAATTGTTTCAAACAGGCGACCGGACTGACACCGCTCAAATACGAGCAGGAGTTCGGTCTCAAAGGAGATGCCTAAACGGTCATTATCTCCTTGTCCTTGGCGGCAACGAGCTCGTCGATAGTCTTGACGAACTTGTCGGTGAGTTTCTGTACCTCATCCTCTGCCTCCTTTTCTACATCCTCGGGCATGCCGTCATTCTTCTGTGCCTTTTTGAGCTGGTCAATGGCATCGCGACGGGCATTGCGCACGACTACTTTGGAATTCTCGCCTGCGCCGCCCGCTTTCTTGCGGAGTTCCTTGCGGCGCTCCTCGGTCAGAGGGGGGATGACGCAGCGGATGACTTCACCGTTGTTGGATGGTGTAAATCCGAGGTTTGCGTCTATGATGGCTTTCTCAATGGCCTGTATCAGGCTCTTCTCCCACGGCTGTATGGCGAGAGTCCTCGCGTCCGGTGTGGTCACCGAAGCGACCTGGGGGATAGGTGTCGCGGAACCATAGTAGTTGACCGATACATTGTTCAGGACTGTAGGATTGGCTTTGCCCACCCTGTATGTCTTGAGGTCCTCCTCCAGGAAGTTGACTGCGGAATTCATCTTGGCATTTGCGCCCTCGATGATCTCTTTGGCTCTGTCTGTAAGCATGTTTATCGTATTTGTATTTGTCTACTTGTGAACGAGTGTGCCGACCTTCTCCCCGTCAAGTATGCGGCTGAGGTTGCCGGACACATTCATGTCGAACACGATGATGGGCATATCGCCCTCCTCGCACAGCGCGAACGCCGTCTGGTCCATTACCTTGAGATGGTCGGAAATCGCCTTGTCGAATGTCAGTTCGTCGTATTTGACCGCGTTGGGGTCCTTTTCCGGATCTGCGGTATAGACGCCGTCCACCCTCGTGCCCTTGAGCAGCGCGTCGGCACCTATTTCCAATGCCCTGAGTGCGGCTCCC
>CAZKRZ010000020.1:0-14796 GCA_964555325.1 uncultured Muribaculaceae bacterium | reverse complement strand
CTGGGAGGCATCAGGACATGTAGGTGCGTTCAACGATCCCCTGATTGACAACAAGGATTCCAAGAAGAGGTATCGTGCTGATGTCCTCATCGAGGACTATCTCGGCAAGATCGAGGAGAAGATTGCAAAGGAGATTGCCAAGGGACGCAAGCGTTTCGGAGAGTCTTTTGACGAGACACAGTTCCGTGCCACCAATCCCAATGTCCTGCGCGAGCAGAAGAAATACGACGAGGTGCATGCCCGTTATGTCAAGGCGGAGAGTGAGAATGACCTCGCAGAGTACAAGCAGATTATCCTCGACTGCGGTATCGTGTGCCCTATCAGCGGTACAGCCAACTGGACGGATGTCAGGCAGTTCAATCTGATGTTCAAGACCTCGTTCGGCAGCACTGCAGACGGAGACAACATCATCTATCTGCGTCCTGAGACCGCGCAGGGTATTTTCGTCAATTATCTCAATGTGCAGAAGACCGGCCGTATGAAGATACCTTTCGGTATCGCACAGATCGGCAAGGCATTCCGCAACGAGATTGTGGCGCGTCAGTTTATCTTCCGCATGAGGGAGTTTGAGCAGATGGAGATGCAGTTCTTTATCAAGCCGGGTACAGAGCTCGACTGGTTCGCCAAATGGAAGGAGAACCGTATGAAGTGGCATGTCACACTCGGTATGGGTGCGGAGAACTACCGTTTCCATGATCATGAGAAACTCGCGCATTATGCCAATGCTGCGACAGATATTGAGTTCCATTTCCCGTTCGGATTCAAGGAGTTGGAGGGTATCCACAGCCGTACTGACTTTGACCTCGGCAATCACCAGAGGTATTCGGGCAAGAAGATACAGTATTTCGATCCCGAGTCGGGCGAGAGCTATACTCCGTATGTGGTGGAGACCTCTATAGGTGTAGACCGTATGGTGCTCGCAGTGCTCAGCCATTCGTACAAGGAGGAGACTCTTGAGAATGGTGAGACACGTACTGTGCTCAGCATTCCTGCTGCGCTGGCTCCGGTCAAGGCTGCTATCCTGCCTCTCGTCAAGAAGGACGGACTGCCTGAGGCGGCACAGAAGATTATGAATGACTTGAAGTATGATTTCAATTGCCAGTACGACGAGAAGGACTCTATCGGCAAGCGTTATCGCCGTCAGGACGCTATAGGTACTCCCTATTGCATTACTGTCGACCACGATACGCTGAATGACAATTGTGTGACTGTGCGTGATCGTGACACGATGCAGCAGGAGCGTATTCCTATCTCGCAGCTGCATGAGCTCATCGACCGCAAGGTCAGTCTCAATAATCTGCTCCGCAGTCTGTAATCTCCTATCCGCCGCTGCGGCGTCGGCCATATACAAATCGAGGACTCCGGTATCGGGGTCCTCGATTTTTTGACTATATTCTTATTATCAACTCAATACAGTATTAGAAAATATCGAAAAAGATAGGTAAAGACTGGGGATTTTATTATTTTGCGCAAAAATATGGTTTTATGGCAGTGTTTGTAAAAGCAATTCCCACTTTAAAGGGGGTAGCGGCAGATCGTTTTGAGAAAATATCTGAGGATAACATCCGCAGACGTGCCTCTATTAGTTTTTCAAAAGAAGCTGCAAATTCTTACGCCATATTGCGAAAGAAATCCGTGAAGAAGTAATTGTGGGGTATTTATTAGAGAATTGTCTATTTGACAGATTAACATCAGAAATCATAGATCAATGCCAGCCGTATAGTTGTGAGAAAGACGCTGAGATTGATTCTTTTTTTCACAACAATACAAAGGATAATTACGCTGATTATCAAAACGAGATGATGGGGTATTCCCATTGTTTCTATACTGATGTTAGGGATTATAATTTAGCACATCCGGAGTCTCCTGTCAAACCGGAACTTGTATGTGCTTTTTCCCTGTCTAATTCAGCGCTGCGGACCGCACCATTGCCAAATCCTAAAAGAAACAGGTTCAATAAACCTATTCCGAATGCAAAAAGGCGGTCTCAATATCCTGCTATTCTTATAGGCAGGCTCTGCGTTTTCGATAAATTCAGGCATTTGGATGTAGGCCGTGAAATGATGGACTTAATAAAAACTCTTGCTATCAATCCGGAGAATACTTCTGCTGCTCGTTTTTTGGTTGTGGACGCTGTCAATACTCCAAAAGTGCTCGATTATTATCTTAATAACGGATTTGACTTCATTTTCTCGTCAGATGAAGAAGAACAGAGTTGCCTACATAAAACATCCTGTCTTACAAGATTGATGTTTTATGACTTAATTGTTCTCAATCAGCAGATATAGAAATATTGTTCTCGATAATGATTATGTAACTTATTCCGGGTATTTAATCAAGGACTTTATTGCTGCATTTTGTATAGAGCAAAAATCGAGGACCCCGGTACCGGAGTCCTCGATTTGTTGAATTGTTGGCTTGCTTATACAGATTCACTTCATTCGCAGTCAATCTCTATAGCGCAGATGTATCCGGCTTTACTCTTGTTAGTTGCGCTGATTACAATGATACCTGTAGTGCCATTAGATGCCGGAGTATAGGTGATTTTACTAGTTTTGGTGTAATCATCGCCAGCCGTGGAGTTTTTTGAGACTGTCCCAGCTGAACTGGCTGCTACTCCTCCGATGGTGACAGTTGCAGGATCAATACTTTCACCTGTATTCATCCATACTCGGATTTCCTTGACTTTGGTAGCACCATCGTAAGACCAAGCAGAATAAGATGTAAGGGTTATAGACCCTGATTCATTTGATGTTCCGAACTGGACTCCTGCGTAATATTGGGAGTTATAACTCTTAAGATTAGTTGCGGCAACGGTCCATTTTACATTGGAAAGAGTATTCTCCCCTATATTCGGTTTTGTGGTAAAAATATGTTGATAAGTCTTTAATCCCGCTACAGGCTTTTTGTCATAATTGAAGTTCAAAGTCTTGATTTTGCCGGCAGTGAATGTGGCATCCGATGTGAGTTTGAGGGATTTCTCGTAGCCGTTGACGGAAATCTTGAGTGTCGAACCGCTTGCAGCAGTGAAAGGCTTGACCGCGAGGTAGAACTTGGCGGAAGCATTCGCTGCAATAGTAGCGTCTCCTGTTACGCTGAGGCTTGCTGTGGAGGAAACATAGTCATTTCTAAATTCAGTGTATGTAGGAGTGTTTCCGCTGAAATCGATACAGAATGCACCGATTATGGCCTCGGGTGCAGTAAAAAGTATACTTGCGACGGGGAGGGCGTTAGCAGTGCTGTTCTTGACATCTATCTCCACGACGCTGAATGCAGGCTTCATGGTGATGGACGGAGCCACTGACCCTGCTATAGGAGCGGAAGACTTGCCATAGAGGGGATAGTTATAACCGGCAAGGTGTGCGGTGCTGTTTGCTCCGTTCTGTGTCTGAATATTGTCAGAACGGCTTCCGATTTGGGAATATCCATTCGTGTTGGCAGGGGAAGTTACCTGCACTTTGTAGGGATACAGTGCATACCAGTCGTAGTTCTCACCGGTCTCCAATGCTGCGGAGAGTGTGCCTGTGAATCTGCCGGATGCCGGATCGGCGACTGTGAACTTGCCGTCATTCTGATAGGCAGTAGTGCCGCTGATAGCGTGGAAGAGGTTGATACTGTCCTTTGCAGCCCAAGAGGTGGAGAATCCGTCGATTGTGGTCTTGGTGCCGACCTCTGCAGAGCCTGCATAGATTTCGAAAGGTACGCCTGCAGCAGGTGTCTCTATTGCGGCTTCCTTGGTGCAGTTTGTGAGGGAGAAGATGCCGGCCAGGGCGGCAGCACCGTAAATGAAAATCTTTTTCATCGCTCTGTCCTCCTTTTAGAATGCAAGGTTTTCGCCGTCGCGCTCCATATCCTCGATGGACATGATGCCGCTTTGGCAGACGATTTCCTGTGCGGTCAGAGAAATGAAAGTGCAAGCCGGGGATTCATACCCCTTGGTAGAGAATAATTGATTGAGTAACATGGTTTTTTATGGTGTTTTTAAATATATGTCATGTCCAAGTATATCTTACAATATTACAATAAAACATCGGCATATAATACATTTCTGTACTATATGCCGATAAATCGGTACTGTATGTCGTTATACTGGTGTTTTTTACCAGCCCTGGGCGGAGATGGGCAACTCGACTCCGTCCGGGGTGACGAGTGTGGTGCCGGCGTCGGGGAGCGCGAGATGTCCTATGATGTCAAAGGTCTGGAAGTCCTTGCGAAACTTCTCCACCGACAGGATAGGGATGACAAACAGCAACTGGAAGTCGTCTCCCCCGTTCATCGCCGCCGATATGGGGTCTATGTCGAGGTCCTTGCCGAGTTGGAAACTGTTACCCTCGAACGGGAGTTTGCCGGCGTAGACCTTGGCACCGAGCCCGCTGTCGCGTGACAGCCTGAGCAGGGCGTCAGAGAGTCCCCTGTTGATGAAATAACCGTAGCTGGGGTATATGGCAGCGTCTTCCAGGCGGGCTACGATATCGGTGTCGAGCTCGGGGTGCAGATATGCTCCCACCTGCATCCTGTACCTCTCGAGGGCAGGGTGCGATTCGGCGTTGTGGTCAAAGCCTTTCTTTTCGTGCTCGAGCACCTGCTGGCCGAGATATGCCGCGCCGAGGCGTCCGCTCACGCAGATGAGGTCCTTGGAATGCGCCGCGAGACGGCGTTTGGCGGTCAGCATGGAGCACTCCCCTACTGCGCTGATACTGATGGACAGGCCGTTGATGGACGGCTGCAGGTCGAGAGACAGGCGCGAGTAGCCGTATTGCCTTGCCGCACTCACCACTCCGCTCCACAACTCCTGCACCTGCGGGAAATCCAGCTTGGCGGAGAGCCCCAGGACCACAGACAGAGAGCGTGCCTTTGCCATCTGCGCGCACAACTCCCCTGTCACTGCAGTGACGCATTTGTGTCCCAAGTGCCGGAGGGGGAAATATACCAGGTCAAAGTCCAGACCTTCGGAGAATACCCTCGTTGAGGTCACTACACGGCTCTTGCCGTCTGTCTCGAAGCGGCTGTCCTCCCAAGCCTTGTACGGGGTGCCTTCGAAGAGTTCGGCTATTGCCGCGATTTTGCCTATTTGTGCGAATGTTGTGCTTTCTGCCATGACTGTTGTGCCTTTTTACTGCAAAAATAGCAGAATTATTGCTAATTTTGTTGGATTGCGCGTCCGAAACAACGGTGTCGATTCCGAACGCGGATTATTAGGTCCTGACGGGTGCGGTGCCGGGATTCGGAGAATGTAGCGGCTGCTGTGGCGTGGCAGCGTGTATAGAAGAAGAGATATTAATCAGATATTCTGTTATACTATGAAACTGAAATTCCTTTTAACTCTGGTATTGGCGACTGCATCGTCATTCTCCGGTGTGGCCAAGGGCGGCAAAGACGCACCTGCCTCTATTACCGTAATGTCGTATAATATCCGCAATTCCGGAGCTAACGACGGGACTAATTCGTGGGTCTACCGTTATCCTGCGTCTGCCTTGATGGTGGATGACCAGCGTCCGGACATTATCGGCATGCAGGAGGTCCTGCCCGACCAGGCTTCGTATTTCAAGGAGGTGCAGAAGGGGTACAAGGGATTCGGCGTGGGTCGTGAGGACGGCAAAAAGACAGGTGAGATAATGTATGTCCTCTACAACACCAAGACCCTCAAGTGTCTCAAATGGGGGACTTTCTGGCTCTCTGAGACTCCCGATGCACCGGGAATGGGCTGGGACGCAGCATGTTACAGGACTGCGACCTGGGCTTTGATGAAGGACCGCCGCAGCGGCAAGAAATTCTATTTTATCGACACGCATCTCGATCATGTGGGCGTGGAGGCACGCAAAAACGGTCTGCAGCTCATTATCGACAGGATTGCCTCTATCAATCCGGACGGGTACCCGCTCGTGCTGGTCGGTGATTTCAACATGAATATAGACGATGCGTCGATGGAGCCGGTCAAGAAGGCCTTGAAAGGGGCGCGCGAGACGGCGGTCAAGACCGATGATCATCATACGTTCAATGGCTGGGGCTCTGCAAAGGACCACATAGACTATATCTGGTACGGCGGATTCAGCTCCTGCCTGGAGTTCCAGACGGTGACCAAACCGTATATGGACAGGACATTCATATCCGACCACTTCCCTATCAAGGCAACACTCGTATTCTAAATAAACAGCATTATGATGAAACGTATTGCTCTCTTAGCGAGCATTCTTTTCCTGGCGGTCAGCGCAGCGTATGCACAGCCGAAGTATGTATTCTTCTTTATCGGGGACGGCATGGGTGTCAATCAGGTGCACATGACGGAGTCCTATCTCGCTTCCATTGAGGGCGAATTGGGAGTCAAGCCTCTGACATTCTCCACATTCCCTGTGGCGACGATGGCGACGCATTACAGCGCCAACAGCAATGTCACAGACTCTGCGGCATCCGGTACTGCACTCTCTACGGGAGTCAAGACCAAGAACAGCCGTCTCGGCATGAATACAGAGGGGACGGAGGATATTGTCAATATGGCTGAAATGGCAAAGCGCGACGGCAAGAAAGTGGCTGTCATATCGACCTGTAATGCCAATCACGCCACTCCGGGGGCATTTGTCGCTCATCAGAAGCAGCGTTATTACTATTACGGCATCATGCAGGACATGATTGCCAACGGATTTGATTTCTACGGCGGAGGTGGTCTGTATTGCGAGAACGAGTTGCATGACAAGACTCCTGCGGAGCCTATCCGCCCCCAGTTTGAGGCTGCCGGCTATACCATTTGCAGTGCGAGCGACTACAGCGAGCACCGCGACAGGGCCAAGAAGATACTCATGCTCCCCGGAGAGGGAGAGGGTGTTACTTATCGCATTGAGAGAGAGGCTAATGCACCCGAGCGTAAGAGCGATCATATAATGCTCAAGGACATGGTCAGCAGCGCAGTGGACTTTATGATGAAGGACGGCGGTAAGAAAGGCTTCTTTATGATGGCGGAGGGCGGTATGATAGACTATGCCTGCCATAGCAACGATGCGGCCACTGCAATCAATGAGATTATCGATTTTGATGAGGCGGTGCAGGTGGCTGTCGAGTTTTACAAGAAGCACCCCAAGCAGACTCTCATCGTGGTGACTGCCGACCATGAGACAGGCGGGCTTACCCTCGATCCCAAGAATGCGTCCAAACTCGCCCTGCTCTCCAACCAGAAGCACAGTGAGAACAGAATTTCCGATATGCTCAAGGAGAAACTTGTCGCCAGCGACGGCAAACTGTCCTGGGAGGAGACCAAGGACTTCCTCAGCGAGCAGCTCGGACTATGGAGCGTCATTCCCATGAAATGGGAGGATGAAAAGGCTCTCAGGGACATATATGAGAGCACAATCGCCTTGCGTAAGTCGGACTCGGTGCAGGATCTGTACAGCACCAATTTCAAACTCGTGTCCAAGGCGGTGGACATACTCGGCAGGAAAGCCGGTGTGCATTGGTCCACAAACGACCATTCCTCGGGCTATGTGCCTGTGTATGTGATGGGTAACGGTGCGGGTCAGTTTACGCGCAGGACTGACAATGCCGAGATTGCGCGTACTATCATCAAAGTGGCACAATACAAGTAATTTACGATATGGTCAAAAAAATATCAGGGGTTATTGCGGTACTGGCGGCTTCGGCTGTAATGGCATCCGCACAGTCTCTCACGGTGTATGTATCACCTGCCGGCAGCGATGAGGGCGGCAACGGCAGCGCGGACTCCCCTTTCTCCACTCTCGCCAAGGCGGCAGAGGCGGTGCAGGGTGCGGATTCGGCTACGGTATATGTCCGTGGAGGTATCTATAGGATGACCGCTCCGCTGACGCTAAAAGGACAGAACAATGTCACATACGCCGCATACGGAGACGAGCGTCCGGTGTTTGCCGGTTCGACTCCGCTGACGGGCTGGAAGAAGGTCAGGGACAGCAAGATACTTCGCAAAGTGGGCAAGGATGTCCGGGGCTCTCTGTATTGTGTGAATCTGGCAAAACTCGGTATTACCGACCTGGGTGGGGCCTATAGCGAGCGCAACCGTCCGGAACTGTTCTATAACGGTGATTTGCAGCAACTTTCGCGTTGGCCTAACGAGGGATTCGCAGTAGCAGGCAAGGCTCTCGGAGAGACTGTCATTCCGCCGGTGGCGAATGGCAACAGCGGTGCTGTGGAGCCGATAGTGGAGTACCTGGACGAGCGTATCGACAGGTGGGCGGAGGAGAAAGACCCCAAGGCGGACGGATATTGGTTCTATGACTGGAATGACGAGCGCAAGGACATTGTCAAAGTGGATGCAGAGGCTAATTCGCTTACATTCTCCAGGGGACGGATGTTCCGCCACGGAGCGCGTTTCTATGGAATCAATCTGTTGTGCGAGCTGGACATTCCCGGAGAGTGGTATCTCGACAGGGAGACTTCCATCCTGTATTGGTGCCCTCCGCAGGGCGTGAATCCGGTCAGGGATGCTGCCGGCGTCACCCTTTCGACGCTCAAGGGCAAGGATATGCTCGTACTGGACGGCTGCAAGGGCGTGACGCTCCGCGGTCTGACATTTACGGAGACGAGGTCCGGGGGAGTGAGGATTGTAGGAGGTGACCGTTGCGCGGTGAGGGATTGCCGCCTGACGAATATCGGTACTACTGCCATTACTGTCAAGGACGGTTACGGACATGTCATCGACGGCAATCTGATAGAGCATATAGCGGGCGGTGGAGTGAAAATCGACGGCGGTGACCGCGCAAACCTCATCCACGCCGATTTCGAGATTTCCAACAATATGTTCTGCGATTTCGCCCGGTACAACAGGACCTATGCACAAGGCATACAGTCCAATGTCTGCGGAATGCATGTGCACCACAATGAGTTCCGTCATTCGCCCTCATCGGCATTTTCCCTTGGAGGCAATGACATAGTGTTGGAATTCAATCTGATAGACAGTGTTGCCGAGGAGTCTGACGATCAGGGCGCATTCGACCTCTATCTCAATCCGTCGATGCGTGGCATCATCCTGCGCTACAACCGTTGGCGCAATGTCGTGGGCGGAACGCGTTATGGTGTTGGTGGTGTGCGTCTGGACGATCTGATTACGGGTGTGCAGATTTATGGCAATCTGTTTGAGAATTGCGGCTCGGTGGAGTTCGGCGCGGTGCAGATACACGGCGGCAGCGAAAACTCCATAGAGGACAATGTGTTCTATGGCTGCAAGTATGCCGTGTCGTTTACCCAGTACGGCAAGGAACTCTGGCAGGAGACATACGAGAGAATATATGACCAGATGTATGGCAAGGTCAATATCGAGTCTCCGGAGTATCTGCTCCGTTATCCCGAAATCAGGGAGTTTGGCAAAAACATAGATGTGAATATCATCCGCAACAATCTGATTGTCGATTGTGGGGAGAAGTATTTCCATGACAATGGCGAGCAGATAGAGTCCAACAATGTCGAAATCAAGTCGGACGGCAAGCCTGCGGAGTCGTTCTGCACGGCATCGTATCTGCATCCCCTCGGTATCAAGAGGGTACCGGTAGAAGAAATGCACATAAACAGGAATATATGGATACAAAATCAATAAGCATTCTGCTGGCAGGCGTTGTCCTGTCGTGCTCTTGTGCAGACAAGGGTATCTCTGTCGGGGAAATGACGACGGAAATGAGGGTAGAGCCGACGGTGAGCACAATGCATCCGAGGTTCTCGTGGAAGGTTTATTCGGACAAGAACGGTACTGTCCCGACCGCGTATGACATCAAGGTCACCGATGAGGATGGCAAGACAGTCTGGCACAGCGGCAAGGTAGGGGAGTATGACAATGTCCTCGTGCCGTATGAGGGCAAGGACCTCCGCTATGAGACCGATTACGAATGGAAGGTCAGGGTGTGGACTACGGACGGGCGTTCTGCCTGGAGCGAGCCGGTAAAGTGGTCTACAGGACTCGCGGATTCGCTTGCATGGTGCGGCGCGGAATGGATAGGTATCAACGAGAGGTGGAAACTCATAGAAGACGAGAATCATCTGCCGGCGCGTTATCTCCGCAAGGAGTTTGTCCTCGACGGCAATGTGCGCAAGGCAAAACTCTATTTCTGCGCTCTCGGTATGGGCGACGCCTCTATCAATGGAGAGAGGGTGTGCCGCGACTTGTTTGCGCATCCGGCGGTGCTGTTCCACAAGACTCTGTATTATAGGACTTATGATGTCACCGAAATGCTGCACAAGGGGGATAATGTCCTGGCTGTGCTCCTCGGTAACGGACGCTACCAGACCCTGGGCAGCAGGACTCTGCGCGGTGTCGAGGATCCGAGGGTCAAGGCGGTGCTGAAAGTGACCTATACAGACGGCAGGACAGAGGAAATCGTCTCCGATACCAGCTGGATGGGTACCAGCGAGGGACCTATCACCATGAACAACGAGTTTGACGGTGAGTATTACGATGCCCGTAAGGAGATGCCGGGCTGGAATGCATTGGGATATGAATATACCCCTGTGTGGAAGCAGGTGGATACTCTCTATGATCCCAAGGGACATCTGCAGCCCATGCCTATGGATGATATGTCGCAGCAGGATGAGGTGAGCGGCAAGACTGTGCGCAGGCTCGCGGACGGCAGCTGGCTCGTGGATCTGGAGCAGAATATGGTGGGACTGGCACAGATGACGCTGTCGGGTATCAAGGACTCTACCATTGTCATACGTTATGCGGAGAAACTCCTCCCGGACGGATCGACTATCGACCAGTCCAACCTCAGGGCGGCTCTCGCTACGGACAAATACATTCCGGCGCGTGACGGCAGGTTTACATGGACTCCGGTATTCCCGTATCACGGATTCCGCTTTATGCAGATAAGCGGTGTCTCCGAGGCGCCCGTGCCGTCTGAAATCATAGGCAAGGTCACTTATGACAAGATGATGACGAACGGCAGTTTCGAGTGCTCTGACGAGAGGCTCAACCAGTTGTTCCACAATATATTCTGGGGTATACGCAGCAATTACCGCAGTATGCCTATAGACTGTCCCCAGCGCAATGAGCGCCAGGGCTGGATGGGAGACCGTGCCGCTACCATCTGGGGCGAGCCGTATATATTCGGATGCGCGTCTCTCTATCGCAAATGGATGGATGACGTGTATACTTCGATGAGCAGGAAGAACCGCATCTCGATAGTGTCTCCCCGCAACTGGACTATCTACAACGATGATACGGCCGCGTCTATCGTGTATCTCTATATGGCGGATATGCTCTACACCCGTTATGGTGACGACAGCGGTATCAAGGTCTATTATGACTCGATGAAGGCATGGTTTGCCACCATCACGCGTAAGAACCTGCACAACGGTATCTTCCACATGAAGTTTGACGAGTACAGGGACTGGGTCGTACCGCCGGAGGAGCCTACGATGATACATTCCAAGGATCCCAACCGTCAGACGGACAGTGAGGTCATACAGACCGGTATCCTCTGCGATGTGGTGGAGAAGCTCATCAAGTTTGCCCGTTATACAGGCAATGACGCCGACATTCCCGGATATGAGTCTGTGCTGGCGGAGGTCAAAAAGGCTTACAACGAGAAGTTCTTCAACAACGAGGGCGGATATTATTCCAACAATACTATGACCGCCAACCTCATTCCGCTGCGTTTCGGCATTGTGCCGGAGGGCAGGGAGCAGGATGTGCTGGGCAGCATTGTCAAGAGGATACATGAGAATGGCGACCATCTCGCAGTGGGCAATGTCGGTATCCGTTATCCTATGCAGTTGCTCACCAAGTACGGATATATAGACCTTGCGTACAAACTCGCCACTATCGACAGCTATCCGAGTTGGGGCTATATGCTCAAGAACGGTGCTACCACGATATGGGAGCTGTGGAACGGGGATTCGGCTGATCCGTCCATGAATTCGGGCAATCACGCCCATCTGATCGGTGACCTGCTGTGCTGGTATTTTGAGAATCTTGCCGGCATTCAGAATGACCCGTCGGATATTGCATTCCGCAAGATTGTCCTCCAGCCGAGTTTCCCCAAGGGACTTGATAGGGCAGGGGCGTCTTTCAACAGCCCTCGCGGACTCATATCGAGTTATTGGACACTTGATTATGACTCGGATGTCATCAAATGGGACATCACCGTGCCTGTGGGCAGTACCGCCACGGCAATAGTGCCTGCCATATTCAATATCGATACGACAGGACTGGATGCAAGCGTGGACGGAGCTGTGATGACCATACAGCTCGGCAGCGGACATCATACGCTCCGTACGGCCGAATAAAGGTCTTTTATGAGCCGCCACGGGAGAGTGTGCGGCGGTTTTTAGTGTCAGTTAGTAGTATAGAATGAAGAAAGTATTGTTTTTTGCGTTTGCGCTGGTGGCGGTCATGGAGACCGCTGCCAATGCGCAGGTATATGACCAGTATGGCAATGCCGTAGATACGACTGCCATATACGGTACACAGACAGACTCTATCGCCGCTACGGTGTTTGTGGCGACGCAGAGGGGTACCAGCATATCGCGTCTCAAGGACCTCAGGGTCGAGGCGATTTCACAGGCAGGTATCTGCAAACTGGCGTGCTGCAACCTTGCGGAGAGTTTTGAAAACTCCGCGAGTGTCACTGTGGGGTATTCGGATGCAACTACCGGTGCCCGTCAGATCCGTTTGCTGGGTCTCAGCGGCATTTACACGCAGATGTTGGACGAAAACCGTCCTGTGATGCGTGGTCTCGCGGCTCCGTTCGGTATGAATTATGTCCCGGGGGCATGGCTGGAGAGCATTCAGATAGCCAAGGGAGCGTCTTCTGTCATCAACGGGGGAGAGTCGCTCACGGGCTCTATCAATGTGGAGCACCGCAAGCCTACGGACGAGATACCTCTGTATATCAATTTCGCCACTATGGCAGATACCAAGACGGATTTCAATATCTCCAGTTCGCTGCAGCTCAATGATGACTGGAGTACGGTGGTGCTCGGGCATGTGTCCGGCAATTTCATGTCTATGGATGAGAACGGGGATACATTCATCGACGAGCCGGAGCAGTTGCAGTTCAACCTCGCCAACCGCTGGCTCTATTATTCCGACAGCGGGGTGGAGTTGCGCTTTGGTGTCAAGGCGGTGAGTGATGTGCGCAAGGGCGGTCAGAGGGACCACGACAGCCATGTGGAGAATCCCTGGACGACGGATTTGCGCAACAAGAGTCTTGATGCGTTCTTCAAACTCGGAATACCGTTTTCCGCTGACAGGAGCACGAGCCTTGCCGTCATCGGTGACTGGTCGCTGCAGGGGATGGATTCGGTATTCGGCATCACGGACTATGACGCCACGCAGAATTCGGGATTCCTCAATGTCATTTTCCAGCATGAACTGAACGAGAAGAACCGATATACGCTCGGAGCGAGCGCGGTGCTGGACTCTTATGAGGAGACCCTCGCTGCCAATCGTACGGACACGCGTCTGGCAAACGGCGGTATCTATGGTGAATATACATTCAAGAATGAGGACAAGTTCTCGCTGATTGCAGCGCTCAGAGGGGATCTGTACTCGGGGGAGGGGCTGAAACTCATTCCCCGTCTGACGCTTAGGTGGGCTCCTGCGGAGTCTTTTGTGCTGCGTGCCAATGGCGGCAGGGGACTGCGTTTCTCCACGCCTGTGATAGACAATATCGGCATACTTTCGACTGGCAAGCGCTATGAAGGCACTTTCGATGTGCATACCTTGGAGGATGCCTGGACATTCGGAGCCAATGCGTCGTATTATTTCCCGTTCCTCGGGTCTTATATCTCGGCTGATTGGTTCAGGACCTCATTTGCGGAGCAGAAAGTGGTCGAATACGGGGCGGAGAATATACGCTTCTTTGATCTCTCGTCGCTGGACGGCGGCAAGTCCTATACGGATAATTGGCAGCTGGACTGGTACATAGAGCCGGCTAAGCGCTTCAATATCACGGCTACATTCCGTTATACGGATGCGCGCGTGACTCTCTCGGACGGCAAACTGCGTTACAAGCCTATGACTTCGAAGTACAAGGGAGTGCTCAATATGCAGTACGCCCTGCCTCTGAACAAATGGATATTCGATTTTACGGCTTCTGTCAACGGACCTTGCGAGAAATGGGAGTTTATGGGAGGAGGGGAGACTCCGGTCTATCCTCTGTTCTATGCGCAGGTCACCAAGAGGTTCAAGGGTGTGGATATATATGTCGGTGGCGAGAACCTCGCAGGCTATCGCCAGAAGGACATTATCATAGGCACTCCCTGGGCGCCGGATTTCGATGCGAGCCAGGTCTGGGGACCTATCATGGGGGCCAAGATATACGCCGGCATGCGTTTTACATTGTGGAAAAAGGCTTGAGTATAAACCAATCAACATAATATAAATGAAAACAGTCGCAACAGTTGTTTCCGTCCTGCTGCTTGCAGGCATTCCTGCAGCGGACGCCATGGCTTCGACATCCGTATCTGAGGTTTGCGAGGCCCCCGCACCCAAAAAGAAGACCGAGAATGTCACATTCTCCGTCAGTATGGACTGCGAGAAGTGCGCCAACAAGATCCGTGAGAATATCTCCTTTGAGAAAGGTGTCAAGGATCTGAATGTCGATGCCGAGACCAAGCAGGTAAAGGTTACCTACGATCCCCGCAAGACCACCGTGGAGAAACTCCAGAAAGCCATCGAGCGCCTCGGCTACACCGCCAAGGTCGTTGCCTGACAGATAAGCGAGGCCGGCTGATGCCAGCCTTTTGTAAGAGTCCGGTGTAGCAGCCGGACTCTTGTGTATTTATGCACAAGACAATATGTCCATTAAAATGGCTGAAATTTGGACATTTTGTCATAGATAACTG
>CAZKRZ010000019.1:4962-14850 GCA_964555325.1 uncultured Muribaculaceae bacterium | reverse complement strand
GTGGATTTCTGGTCTACATGGTGCGGTCCCTGCCGCATGCTTTGTCCGACCGTGGACGAGATTGCCGCTGATTATGAGGGCAAGGTCGCGGTCTGCAAGTGCAATGTGGACGATGCTGACCAGGTGGCTGCCGAGTGCGGCATTCGCAACATCCCTACGCTGATGTATTTCAAGGGCGGACAGCTCGTTGAGCGCAGCGTGGGTGTCGTGTCCAAGTCCGATATTGCGGGCAAACTGGACAAACTCGTTTAAACGATGGCGGAAAAGACAGCCATCGTATTCTGCTCTGCGAGCGGAACCATAGCACCGGAGTTTAATGATGCGGCGCGCGAAGTGGTGCGCCTGCTCTGTTCCAAGGGATATGCCATTGCATCCGGCGGCACCATAAAGGGGACCATGCGTGTGGTTGCCGACGCCGCCAGGGATTGCGGTGCGCACAACATAGGCGTGATACCCAGATTTATGGAGAATGTAGTGTATCCGGATCTGGATGAGACCATCTGGACGGATACCATGGCGGAGCGCAAGGAGATACTGCGGGCCAAGGGCAAGGAACTTGCCGTGGCGCTCCCGGGAGGCATAGGCACTCTGGATGAATTGTTTGAGACTCTGACGCTTGCAAAACTGGACAAGTATCACGGGCGCGTTGTGGCGTACAATCTCAACGGATTTTACGACAGGGTGCGTGACCTGCTGGACTATTATGTCGAAACGGGTATGTTGGACAAGGACTCGAGGGGGCTCATTTCATTCCCGGAGAGTATCAGTGAACTGGAACAGATTGTATAGCGGATGGATGTCGGAGCGGTAATACGGTTCCTCGGAGAGGATTGGGACAGGGTAGGCACCATGATGAGTGACTATCTCCGGAGCGATATAGACCTGCTGAACAGTACCAATGACAGCATCATGTCCCACAAGGGCAAAATGCTGCGTCCCATGCTGTCGCTGCTGATGGCGCGGGCTGCTGCGGGCGGCAACGCTACAGAGGATTCCATACGTTTCGCGGCGGCGACGGAGATGTTGCACAACTCCACTCTCCTGCATGACGATGTCGTGGACGGCAGTACTGAGCGCCGTGGACATCCTACCGTTTCCTCGATATTGGGGAGTACGGGCTCTGTGCTGGTGGGGGATTATTGGCTCGTGCGTGCAGTCAAGGTCATTCTGGAGGCCTCCGACAATGGAGGCGAAGTCGTCCGGCTCTTTGCAAAGACCCTTGGGGACTTGGCGGAGGGCGAAATGCTCCAGATGCAGAAAGCGGCTGTGGGGGATACCTCGCAGGACGACTATATGCGCGTGATATATTCCAAGACGGCTTCCCTGTTTGAGACGGCGTGCGTGTCGGCGGTCATCTCCGTCGGCGGCGAAGAGCGTTTTGTGGAAGCGGCGCGCGAATATGGCATCTGCCTCGGTCTGGCATTCCAGATCAAGGACGATATATTGGATTATGACGGGGCGGACCTCGGAAAGCCCACGGGCGTGGACATCAGAGAGCAGAAGATAACCCTGCCGCTGCTGGGCGCGCTCAATAATGTGGATGACGAACGCAACCGCTTGGTACGCAAGATGGTATGCGATATACACGAGCATCCGGAGTATGTCTCCCGTATAGTGGAACTCGTGCATGACTGCGGCGGCATTGCATACGCCGAGGCGCAACTGCTCGAGTTTGTGGACAAGGCAAAGGCCGCCATTGCGGTGCTGCCGGACAGCCGGGAGAAGACAATGCTCGGAGAACTTGCCGAATACACAGCAGGAAGAAAGTCATGATATTGGACAGGATACAGGGCAACGACAATGTGCGCAAGGCATTGACCGATATGGTCGATTCCGGGCGCATTCCGCATGCGCTCATGTTTCATGAGGATGACGGCGGCGGAGCGATGCCACTGTGTCTGGGATTTATAGAGTATCTGATGAAGTCTCCCAAGGTGGAGAAACTCATTCATCCGGATGTTCATTTCATATTCCCGGTGGCGGGAGGCTCGATAGTGCCGGCTTCTGCCAAACCGACTTCCCTGTCCTATATCGGCGAATGGCGCGAACTGGTGTCGGGCAATCCCTGTTTTACCGAGAGGGAACTGAACGAGGCGCTCGGCATTGAGAGCAAGTCCGCGGTGATAGCGGTGGCTGAGGCCCGGAGCATACTCGAGAAACTGGCGTTCAATTCTCTCGAGGGAGGCTGGCAGGTGGTAGTCATCTATCTGCCGGAGAAAATGACCACGGAGACCGCCAACCGCCTGCTCAAGAGCATAGAAGAGCCGCCGGCAAAGACGGAATTCATACTGATTACCCATGCGCCGGAAAAAGTGCTTGTGACCATATCTTCCCGTTGCCAGACCATACGCGTGGTGCCCGGTGACCGTACAGGTGCAGGAGTATCCGCAGGAGTGCAGGAGGAAGAAGAACTGCTGCGCAGGCTGCTTGCTGCGCTGGCGGCGAAAGACCTGCTTGCCGCTTTGGAAGTGGGGGAGAGCATAGCCGCGCTGCCTTCGCGTGAGCGTCTCAAATCATTCTGCCGTACGGCAGGAGAGGGGTTGAGGCAGATGACGCTGATACAGCAGGGCCTGGACAAATATCTGCCGGTGCGGGATGCGGAGTATTGGCGCGGCCAGGCGGCCCTGTTCCGGAAACAGTTTCCGCGTATGGCGCTCGAGAGGCTCGACAGGGCGAATATGCTCATAGAGCGGAATGTCAATCAGAAAATCATATTCACCGACCTGGTGGATAGAATAGAGACAGAGCTATGATGAACACTAACGACAACGAGACTATCAAATACGACTGCCAGAGAGGCTGTACTGTCGTGCAGAACCAGAATACCGGCGAGACATCCTGTACATACCGTTCCGGATGCTGCAAACTGCGTGACCATGACTATCTCAAGGGAATAGGGCAGGCCGATGTCAAGGATATATTCGAAGTGCGTTTCAAGAATACGCGCAAAGGATTCTACCGCAATACTTCCGGTCAGAGCATCCGTCAAGGTGACATGGTGGTCGTTGAGGCGGTGAACGGACATGATCTCGGCATCGTCACGCTCGAAGGGGCGGTCGTCGCGCGCCAGCTCTCCTGCAAGGGCATAGACCCGGAGACGGCTGAGTTCAGGCAGATATACCGCAAGGCAAAGGCTTTCGACATAGCCAAATGGCAGGAGGCGATTGCGCGTGAGCAGCAGACCATGGTGTCGGCAAGGCGCATTGCCACGGAACTCGGACTGGATATGAAAATCGGTGACGTGGAGTTCCAGGGAGACGGTACCAAGGCGATTTTCTACTATATCGCCGACGGGCGCGTGGATTTCCGCCAGTTGATTAAAGTATTCGCTGAGGAATTCCGTATCCGTATAGAAATGAAGCAGATAGGCGCAAGGCAGGAGGCCGGGCTCATAGGCGGGCTCGGTATCTGCGGCAGGGAACTCTGCTGCGCCAATTTCATAACCAACTTCCAGTCCATCTCCACGGCGGCTGCGCGTTGCCAGGATTTGTCGTTGAATCCCCAGAAGCTCGCCGGACAGTGCGGTAAACTTAAATGCTGCCTCAATTTCGAGGCTGCCGTCTACGCCGATGCGCGCACGCGTCTGCCGCGTGTCACTTCGCCCCTGGAGTTTGAGGACGGACAGGCATTCCTGATGAAGACGGATATTTCTCCTATGACAAGGGGAGTCTCGCCAATCTGTATGCCCTTACAGCCGAGGAGGTCAAGGAGGTGCAGGAGATGAACCGTGAGGGGATACGCCCCGAGTCGCTCTGCAGCGAGCCGGAGCCCAAGAAGCCGGAATTCGTGACTGCGGTCGGAGATGACAGCATTTCGCGCTTTGACCGTCCGCGCAAGCAGGGGCGCGGCAACAAGGGACGTGGCAAAAACAAAAACAGGCGTCCGGAGGGTGGCAAAGGCGGTAAAAAGCCTGTGAAAGATGCATAGCCGCAACCTGTTGTTTGCGGTATTGATACCATTGCTGGTACTCGCAGCCTGTGTGCGGCCGGATGCCGTGGAGACCTATGTGCTCAATGACGGTACGGGACATTATGCATTCAGTCTGGATATGAGCGACAGCCTGTCCGTATATGACCTGTCGTTCTACACGAGGGTGGATGACAGGGATGTGGAGGGATTTCCAATGACTGTCACTCTGTGTTCACCGTCAGGCGAGGTCCGGTCCGAGACGGTATGGTTTGACTGCCGTGCGTCCCAAGAGGCTGTATATCGGACAGATTGCGAGCCGCAGGAGAGGGGAGTATGGCAAATGTCCGTCCGCGCCGATGCGGAAGGGCTCAGAGGAATAGGTCTTATATGTAGAGAACGTCATGGGACACGATAAATTACGCAAATTCGCGGAAAACGCGACATTTTCCTGTCTGTTGCAACCATCCGCACAGGAGTTGCTCAAAGACGGGTATTTCTCATTGAATGATCATCCGGTCAAGGGACACTGGGCGGAGAAAATGTTTGCTGCCGCCGGGACGAATGATGCGCAAGGTGGTCAGACAGAGCGTCCTATAGTGCTGGAACTGGGCTGCGGCAAGGGAGAGTACACCATCGACCTGGCGCAGAGAAATCCCGGTAGAAACTATATAGGCGTGGACATCAAGGGAGCCAGGCTGTGGCGCGGTGCCAAACATGCCACTGTCGAGGGTATGAAGAATGTGGCTTTCCTGCGTACCCGCATAGAGTTTATCAAGGCATTTTTCGCGCCGGGAGAGGTCTCGGAGGTATGGCTGACATTCTCCGATCCGCAGATGAAGAGCGAAAACTCCCGTCTGACATCGCCTATGTTCCTCGATAGATACCGTTCTTTCCTGAAACCGGGCGGTATCGTGCATCTCAAGACAGACAGCCGCTTCCTGTACGAATATACCATGGCGGTGGTGCGCCGCAACGGGCTGCGTCTGCTCGCGGCGACTCCGGACCTGTACGCATTGCAGGAAGAGGGTGCGGAATGCACCGGTGTCACGGGCAGGGAATACATATTGGAACATCCGGAACTGTTTGAGGTACAGACATTCTATGAGAGAATGTTCCGCCAGCAGGGGTACAAGATTACCTATCTGTCATTTGTGATAGACCATGACGGGGCATTCGAATACCCGGCCGATCCGGAAGAATTCGATTCCGCCTATTGGCGGGAGACGGAGGGACCGAGACATTTCGCCCAGCCCAAGTGATTCATTATAAGGAGATTTAGAGACCTCTGTCCATTTCGCGTCGGAGGTCTTTTTCTTTGATGGACTGACGCTTGTCGTATTGCTTCTTGCCCTTGGCGAGGGCGATGAAGAGTTTGGCGTAGCCGTTGTCCGCGATAAAGAGGCGTACTGCTATGATGGTGACGCCCTTGTCCTTGGAGGCGATGCGGAGATGCTTGAGTTCTTTCTTGGTGAGCAGCAGCTTGCGGTCGCGCATCTGTTCGTGCTGTCCCCATGAGCCCCAGAAATACTGGGCTACATTCATGCCTTTGACATAGAGCTGTCCCTGCATGTCGAAATAGCAATAGGCATCCTGGAGGGACGCCTTGCCTGCGCGGATGGATTTGATTTCCGTGCCTGTCAGCACTATTCCGGCAGTATAGGTCTCCAGGAACTCGTAATCAAACGAGGCCCTCTTGTTGTTGACTTGTATTTTGCTCTTCGCTTTCGCCATATCCGACAAATGTACGGCTTTTTTGTCAGTTTTGATTCAATCCTGCTCCCGTGCTGTTGCACTTATGTCTGTGAGGCAGTGCATTTGTCCGTATGCTCCCCGGCCGGATCTGCGCATCCGGCCGGGGAGTACGGGCGTAAGTCAGTCGTTGATCAGGGACAGCAGGTAATCGCATTTGACCGGATTGCCGATGTGCTTGCCCTCGTCGCAGGAGAGTTTGACGCAGTCATGCCATTTGCGCAGCTCGGTGATGCGTCCGCGGGTGAGTTTGACAACGATGTTCATCGGCTCCACGCCTACGACATCGCAGGTGATGTGGGTGCCCACTCCGTAGGAATCCTGCACCCTGCCTGCCACGTATTTGTGTATCTCGATGGCGCGGTCGATGTCGAGTCCGTTGCTGAATACGACCTGCTTGGTGGAGGGGTCGATGCCCAGTTCGCGATATTTGGAGATAATCTTTTCCAGCTGCTCTTCCTCGGAGCCGCTGTCTACGCGTAATCCCTTGTACATCATCGCCATACGCTTGCTGAGATTGCTGAAGAATACCTTGTCCCCGAAGCAGTCGTAGAGGTAGATGCCGTTGTCACCGTCGTAGACATCGCTGAATTTCTTCATGACATTGAAGTTGCATTCGGACACGCCGCTGACATTCTCCTCAAAGGAAATGAGCTGGTGCGACATAGTGCCGAGCGCGCTGGTGTCGTGCTTCATGGCGAGCCATACATTGCTGGTGCCGGTAAAGACTCCGGGCCAGCGTCCGTCAGCGGTGAGTTTGTCGGCAGGGCAGTATTTGCCGGGGTTGGCGTAGACCTCGCGCATCACTCCCACCACCATGTCCTGGTGGGCGAAACTCATGCGGCGGCGCGTACCCATGTCGCCGAGGACCAGTCCTTCGGAGAATATGCGTATGCTCTTGTCTATGGCGCGTTTGCGCTCGTTCTTCCGGTCGTAGTTGTCGAGGTCTCCGCGCAATTCGTGCATCAGTTCGCTGACGCACGAGAGTATGGGCATTTCCCACATGATGGCGGAGAACCATTTGCCGTGCACCCCTATATGCAGGTGTCCCTCCTCATCCTGTTCGATGTCCACTTCCGCAGGGTTGAAACGATAGCCCTTGAGGAATGTGAAATACCACAGCGGCAGGAAGATGCACTTTCTGCGCATGAATTCGATTTCCTCGTCCGTGATGACGACCTCGCTCATGTGGTCCAGCTGCTCGCGCAGCATTTCCGCAAATCCTTGCGGATACACGGTGCCGTTGCGGTCGGTGAATGTATATTCGACCTCGGCGCGGGGATAGGTCTCCAATATATAATATTGGCAGGTGAATGTGTAGAGATCGTTGTCCGTGAAGTGGGTGATGACAGGTCTCATGGCTCAGAGATTATAGTCCGAATGCTTGCTTGATGTCGTCTACGCTGTCGAGCAGCTCCCAGCCGAAAAACTGCATTCCGTCCTTGACATAGGGTTTGCGTCCCATGTGGCCGTATGCGGCTGTGGGCTGGTAGATGGGGTTCTTGAGTCCGAAGCGGCGCACGATTGCCGAGGGGCGCAGGTCGAAGAGTTCGCGGACCTTGGCGGCTATGTATGAATCGGTTGCCTCACCGTGGTCATCCGAGATACCGTTTGTGCCCTGGGCTTTGACATGTGCCGAGCCGTAGGTGTCCACGAATACACTGACGGGCTCCGCCACGCCGATGGCGTATGCGAGTTGGACGAGGCATTCGTCTGCAACGCCTGCGGCAACGAGGTTTTTGGCTATGTGTCTGGCTGCGTATGCGGCGCTGCGGTCTACCTTGCTCGGGTCTTTGCCGGAGAATGCTCCGCCGCCATGTGCTCCGCGTCCGCCGTAAGTGTCCACGATGATCTTGCGACCTGTGAGTCCGGTGTCGCCGGCAGGACCTCCGATTACGAATTTGCCTGTGGGATTGACATGCAGTATGAAGTCATTTCCGAACAATGCCGCCGTCTCTGCAGGCAGGGATGCGATGAGGCGGGGGATTACTATCTCCCTGACATCCTTGGTGATACGCTCGTGCATAGCCTCATCGGTGTCGAATTCGTCATGCTGGGTGCTCAATACGATGGTGTGCACGCGCAGGGGACGGTGCCTGCCACTGAACTCCACTGTAAACGGCGCCTTGGCGTCCGGCCTGAGATCAGGCATGAGTTCCGGCTCGTTGTGGCGTATGTCCGAGAGGGTGAGCAACATCTTGTGGGACAGCGCGAGAGCGAGAGGCATATAGTCCTCCGTGTCTCGGCAGGCATATCCGAACATCATGCCCTGGTCGCCTGCGCCCTGCTCGTCCTCAGTTTCGCGCGACACGCCTCTGTCAATGTCCGCGCTTTGCTCGTGTATGGTGGAGATGACACCGCAAGAACTGGCGTCAAATCCGTATTCGGCGCGATTGTATCCTATCTCGGATATGGTGTCGCGCACTACCTGCGAAATGTCCACGTAGGCGTGCTCTGAACTGACCTCGCCTCCTACGACGACGAGACCTGCCGTGCAGAATGTCTCGCATGCGACATGGGCTTCGGGGTCCTGCCTGAGGAATTCGTCCAGTATGGCATCGGAAATCTGGTCCGCAACTTTGTCGGGATGTCCCTCCGACACGGATTCAGAAGTGAAAAGATAATTCATAAAAAAATCTCCAACGTTTGATTATATACATATATGGTACGTGGAGAGAAAAAGATGCCTGTATTTAGCATTTTTTATAGTGGTTGCAAGCAAACAAATCTGTCCACGGCCGCGAACGGCGCTGCAAAGATACGGAAATATTCTGTGAATCATGGAAAAATGTTCGTATATTTGCGCGCAAATAAAAACGGAGAAGATTTTTATTTCTTATTTATCACCTATGTTCCATTCTATCAAACGTTTCATCGCTGCGACTTCCGCAGTGCTCCTGATGGGGATTTCTGCCCTTGCTCAGGTTACGACGTCTTCCATGAACGGTAGAGTAGCAGACACCAAAGGCCAGCCTGTAGTGGGTGCAGCCGTCGTCGCCGTTCATACGGAATCCGGTACCCGGTATTTCGCTGTCGCTAACGCCGACGGCGTTTATTTTATCAACGGTATGCGTGCCGGTGGTCCGTACACTGTAGAGGTCAGCTGCCTCGGCTACAAGTCGGTCACCTATACCGACGTGTCTCTCCAGCTCGCTGAGACATTCGCTCTCAACGCTTCCCTCCCGGAGGACAACGAGCTCCTTACAGAGTCTGTGGTCATTTCTACCAAGTCTTCTGAGTTCTCCAGCGAGAAGACAGGCGCGGCTACAAACATTTCCAACCAGAAGATTGCCAGCCTCCCTACAGTCAGCAGGAGCATCACCGATGTTACCAGACTGTCTCCTTACGGCGGTAACGGCATGAGTTTCGCAGGTACCGACGGCCGTACTTCCAACTTCACCGTTGATGGAGCCAACTTCAACAACGACTTCGGTCTGAGCGACAACCTCCCCGGCGGTGGCAGCCCTATCTCTATCGATGCCATCGAGGAAATGCAGGTCGTCATCTCTCCCTACGATGTCCGTCAGACCAACTTCATCGGCGGCGGTGTGAACGCTATCACCAAATCCGGAACAAACACATTCAAGGGAAGCGCCTATGTCTATCACCGCAACGAGAATATGCGCGGTGACGTTGTCAACGGTGAGACAATCGCTTCTGCCCGCGACAAAGACAGGAACACCCTCTACGGCTTTACTCTCGGCGGCCCTATCATCGAGAACAAGCTCTTCTTCTTTGTCAATGCGGAATACTCCAAGACTCCTTCCGAGGCTATCAGTTGGTCTGCTTCCGAGGATGGTGTCGGTAACGATACCGAAGGTCTTTCCTATGCATCTATCGCAGATATGCAGCTGGTCAAGGACTTCGTTATGGACAAGTACGGATATGACACCGGTTCTTTCACCGATTTCCCTGCTGATGAGCACAATGCCAAGTTCCTTGCGCGCATCGACTGGAACATCAACTCCAAGAACCACCTCGCAGTCCGCTACAACTATACAGACAATATGTACTGGTCTGCTCCGAATGCTTCCTCTATGGACGGAGGTACCCGTTCGGCTTATTCCCGTGTGTCGCTCTATTCTATGGCTTATGCCAACTCGATGTATTCGATGAACAACACCGTTCATTCCGCATCGCTCGACTTCAACAGCCGCATCAGCGACAACCTCTCCAACCAGTTCCTCGCTTCGTTCGCCAAGAAGGATGATGTCCGTGGCACCAACTCTG
>CAZKRZ010000019.1:0-4952 GCA_964555325.1 uncultured Muribaculaceae bacterium | reverse complement strand
AAGAGTTCCCCTTCATCGACATCCTCGACGGTACAGGCACAGTCACTCCGTACATCTCTCTCGGTTACGAGCTCTTTACCTGGAACAATGCAGTCCACAACACTGTTGTCAACATCAAGGATGACCTCACATGGCTCAAGGGCAACCACAAGTTCATGTTCGGTCTCAGTTACGAGTACAAGATGGCTGACAACGCCTACATGCGTAACGGTACAGGTTACTACCGCTATGCCAGCGTAAATGACTTCATCAACGGCGCTGCTCCTGAAGTTGTCTGTCTCACATACGGTTACGGCGGTGAGACCAACCCTATGGCACGTGTCACCACCAATACTGCAGGCCTCTATGCCCAGGACGAGTGGAGTGTCAACGACAGGTTCAAACTCAACTACGGTATCCGTTTCGACGGTCTCTTCTTTGACAACTCCGACTTGATGACCAACAACGCCATCAAGGCTATCGACTACTACGATGAGAATGGTGATGTCCGCCACATCGACACTGGCAAATGGCCTTCTGCCAACATCTCCGTCTCTCCGAGAATCGGTTTCAACTGGGATGTCTTCGGCAACAAGTCGCTCAAGGTACGTGGAGGTACCGGATTCTTCTCCGGACGTATTCCTCTCGTCTTCTTCACCAATATGCCTACCAACAGCGGTATGGTGCAGTATCAGGCACAGATCAATGCGACCAACGCTGCCAAGATGGGCTTCGATATGAATGAGTTTGCAGGCGGTCTCGTCGTCAATGAGGCAGGCAAAGCCACTACCGGCGCTCTCCTCAACAAACTCGTCTCTCTCGGCTATCCTGCCGACATCACTCCCGAAGCCGGTACAGTCCCGAGCTCCATCTCTGCAGTCTCTCCTGACTTCAAGATGCCTCAGGCATGGAAGACATCACTCGCAGTGGATTACTCCCTGCCTCTGCCTTTCCCTGCCTCGATTACTGCTGAGGGTATCTACACCAAGATGATCAACGATGTTACCCTCTCCGACTGGAGCATGCAGAACTCTGCCAGCTTCACTCACTTCAACGGCGCGGACAACCGTCCTCTCTTCCCTTCGAAGTTCCGTACAGGCACCAAGGCATTTGTTCTTGAGAATACTTCAAGAGGTTATCAGTGGAGCGGAAGCCTTGCTCTTAACATGACTCCTGTCAAGGGTCTCGACATCATGGCTGCATACACTCACACTGTCCACAAGGACGTGACCGGTATGCCTGGTTCGGCAGCTGAGTCTGCATTTACCTATGTGCCTACCACAGAGGGTCCTAACCGCATCAAACTGCACAACTCCCAGTACACGACTCCTGATCGTTTCGTAGTCAGCCTCGGTCACAACGACCGTCATGGCAACCACTACAACTTCATCTATGAGGCATGGCGTGGCGGTAGCAGCACCTACAACTACTCCTACATGACAGTCAATGACATGAACGGTGACGGCTACAACTACGATTCTATCTATGTTCCTACAGACCAAGAGGTTGCAAATGGTGATTTCCGCTTTGTGTCTGAGGATGACGCTGCCCGCTTCATGGATTACGTCCACAAGGATTCCTATCTGAGCAAGCACCAGGGTCAGTACGCCGAGGCTTACAGCGTGTACAGCCCGTTCGTTCACAGGATCGACTTCAGCTACAAGCATGATTTCAAGGTCAAGACCGGTTCCAACACCAACGTGCTCCAGCTCAGCTTCGATGTCAAGAACCTGCTCAATCTCTTCAACTCCTCTTGGGGCGTACGGAAGCAGATGAACCCTCTCCTCAACAGCGGACGTATCCTGAAATACGAGGGTGCAGACGCAGAGGGATATGCTACCTTCTCCACTCCCAAGGCAGTCAGCGGCAGCACCAATATCTGGACTCCTGTCTATGCATCGGGCCAGTGCTGGTATGCATCTGTAGGTATCAAGTACATGTTTAATTAATTGTTGTCGAGAATAATATGAAATTCAAGTATATTTTGGGCGCATTCGCCGCAGCGGCTTTGTTCTGCATTGCGGGTTGCGAGAAGGATCCCTCTGAGACCCACCCCGAAGGTCTTGAACTCAGCGTTTCCTATGTCAGCATCCCCGTGGCCGGCAGCTCTGTCGAGGTCACAATCGATTCTGACAAGGCGTGGGAGTTCGATACCACCCAGACTGCCAATAAGATCCCTGCATGGCTCACAGTATCTCCCATGTCCGGAGATGCCGGCCAGAATGTGATCACTTTCACAGCGGACGCTGTGGATTATGGACGTGAGACAGAACTGAAGATTGTCAGCGACAAGGTATCGCAGTATCTGCAGGTCAAGCAGGGTGTCAACACCCCGTCTCCTTCCACTTGCGCAGATGTCATAGCAGGTGCGGACGGCAAGCAGTACCAGGTCACCGGTGTCTGCACCGCCATCGCCAACACCACTTACGGCAACTGGTATATCAATGACGGCACCGGTGAGGTGTATGTCTATGGTACTCTCGACAAGAACGGCGCAGAGAAGAACTTTGCTTCTCTCGGTATCGAACTCGGAGATGTCGTCACCATTTCCGGTCCCAAGACCACTTATGGCACGACCATCGAGCTCGTCAATGTGAATGTCCTCAAGATCGAGAAATCTCTCATCAAACTGGTAGAGACATCTGCCGATGTCGCCCGCGAGGGTGATGAGGTCTCCGTCAAGGTTGCATACAAGGGTAGCGGAGCATATTTCTCCGTTGCGGAAGAGGCTCAGTCCTGGGTGGTCTTCAAGTCGAGCGACTACATCGCCGGCGTGCCTTCCAAACTCGAGAAGAATCCTGCAGATACCTGCGTATTCACATTCAATGTCCTTGAGAATGATGGTGAATTCAGCCGCAGCGCAGAGATTGAGTTCTTCTCCAAGAAGGGCAGCAACGCATCTACCGGCGTCTTCTCTATCGCACAGGAGGGCAATTCCTATGAGGCACTCAGCCTTGCAGATTTCCTGACCAAGCCTGATGATGACAAGAAGGCATATCAGGTCGAGGGTATTGTCACCAAGATCAATATGGACAAGAATGACGATACCAAACCTAACAAGTTCGGTAACTTTGACATCAAGGACAATACCGCTACTGCATATATCTATGGTCTGCTGCCTGAGAAGGGCGGTGCTACCGGACAGGATGTGATTACAGCCCTTGGTATCAAGAAAGGTGACTATCTGCGTCTTGCATCTCTCAAGTCTTCTTACAACGGCAAGGCACAGGGCAAGGACGCATGGGTCCTCGCCCACTATCCCGGCAAGACTCTTGCAGAGTTTGCGGCTCTTGAGGACGATACCACCAAGTCTGAGTTCTACACTATCAGCGGTACTGTCACGGATATTGTAATGGACAAGGGCGACAGCTCCAAGCCTAACATGTATGGCAATATCTACATCTCTGACGGTGAGACCACTCTCTATATCTACGGAGTGCTCGACTGGGAGGGTGCAACTGCCAACTTTGCATCTCTCAAACTGGCTGTCGGTGACAAGATTACCGGATATGCCTACAAGAGTTCCTACAAGGGTACTAACCAGGCTATAAATCTCCAGCCTGTCATCATCGAGAAGGGCGAATAGTCTTTCGAGGATATAAGCGATTAAGGGCGGCTATGGTCAGCGGACCATGGCCGTTCTTTTTTTGTTTTCGCAATCTACCGATGTGGCGAATGTGAAATAAGAGAGTATGTCAAAGCGTGCTCCAGGGGAGAAGTTCCCCCTCGGATGTGTTCCTGTGCTGACTTCCGCCGTAGACAACGCATCTGTGCGCATTGTCCACATCAGACAGATTGCCCCAGTACTTCAGATTCTTGAAATAGTCGGAGTTATATGTCTGTCCTGACTTGATTTCAACGGCCTTGATATGGTTGCCTTCATTTATCAGCAGGTCGACTTCGTTGCCGTTGGAATCCCTCCAGAATGTAAAAGACGGGCGGTCTCCTGCATTGAAGCATCGTTTAGTAAACTCATTTATGACCATATTCTCGAAAAGGCTTCCGCGTAGATAATGGGTGGATACTTGTGAGGCTTGCTTTATTTCAAGGAGCGAGCACGCCAGCCCTGTATCGTAGAAATACAGTTTCGGGGTCTTTACGAGACGTTTGGAAAAGTTGCGGTGGTCCGGTTGCAGCAGGTAAATGATATAACTGGATTGCAATACGGAAAGCCATGAGTTGATGGTGGGGATGGTTACTCCACATTCCGTAGCAAGCGAGGACATGTTGAGTAACTGGCCTATCCGGCCGGCACACAACTTTATGAGTCGGATGAATGCTGACAGGTTTCCTATATCCTTTATTGACCGCACATCACGCTCTACATAGGTATCAATGTAACTTGGATAGTAGTCATTCGCGGAGAGTCCGCTGTCATATAGTCTCGGGTAACTGCCGTTGAATATTTCCTCGTCTATGTTTTGTGGAAGAATATCCCCATCTCTCATCTCTACATGAGAAAACGGAAGAAGTGTCAGTACTGCAACGCGTCCTGCGAGAGACTGGTCGACCGAGGACAAGAGCTGGAAGTTCTGTGAGCCGGTAAGGATATACATGCCGTTTTTTCCAGCCAGGTCCGTGTGCGTCTGGAGATAGGACAGCAGTTTCGGAACACGCTGAACTTCGTCAATGATAGTCTTGTCCGGATATTCGTAAATAAAACCGCGTGGGTCTTCCTCCGCAAAGCGTCGGTTGTCCAACTCTTCCAAAGACACGTAGGCGTATTCTGGGAAAGTGTGGCGCACGAGCGTGGATTTTCCGGACTGTCTTGGCCCGGTTACGAGGACAAACGGGAACTTTTTAGAGAGATATAACATTTTCTCCCGTAGGGTGCGATCAATCATAACTCTAAGTTTTATGCAAATATAAACTTTAATTTTAGAATTGCATAAAAACATTGGGGTGGGAATTCTTTGTTAATCTCCAGCCTGTCATCATCGAGAAGGGCGAATAGTCTTTCGAGGATATAAGCG
>CAZKRZ010000018.1:0-15058 GCA_964555325.1 uncultured Muribaculaceae bacterium | reverse complement strand
CGAAAAACGCTCCTCTTTTTTTTATTCTTTATGGTTTGCGCATCCGTGCCCACGGGATGACCAGCGCCGGTGCCTGCTTTGCCAGGAGCAGTTCTTTCATCCTGTCCATGTAGGGGGCGGCATGGTTGAAGAACATCTTGTATCCGTCGCACAGTGCATTCACGCCGTGAGTGCCCATGCTTCCGGCCTCTCCGGCATTGAAACGGTGCTTGGGACATTCCCCGTTGCAAGCGAAGAGCCATTTGCAGCGGCGGCATTGCGAGGGGAGCAGGTTGTGTTTGTCGATGCCGAATCTTGTCTGGAGAGGGGAGGACATCATGTCCCTTATGGATGATTCGGTGATATTGCCGAGTTTGTATTTGGGGTATACGAAGTGGTCGCAGGGGTACAGGTCTCCGTTGTGCTCTATCACGGAGTTGCCTCCGCAGGTGCGGGCGTAGGCGCATGTCCCCGGCTGTACTCCGCACCAGGATGCGAGTGTGGAGTCGAACAGATTGACGAAGCAGCTGCCCACATCGTTCCTGACCCAGAAATCGAATATATCGCACATGAATTTGCCGTAGGCGAGGCTTCCGACGGACCAGAAGGCTATCTGTGCGCCTTCTTCGTTGGGGTCTACGATGTGTGGCCTGCGTTTGCGGTCCGGTTTGCCGTCGCTGCCTGCCGGGTATTTGATGTGCTCGACTACCGGCATGAACTGCATGTACCTGCTGCCGGCATTCTTGAGGAACTGATAGACCTCCAGACCCCGTCCCTCTGATGAGTGATTGACGGTGGACATGGTGTTGAACTCTACTCCGTGTCTGCGTAAGGTATCCAGCCCCTGCATCACTTTGCGGAATGTTGGCTGTCCACCTTTGTCCTTGCGGTATTTGTCGTGGATGTCCTCCGGTCCGTCGAGCGAGATGCCTACGAGGAAATGGTTGTCTGCGAACAACTTGGCCCAATTGTCATCTATGAGCGTGCCGTTGGTCTGTATGGTGTTGTGTATGATCTTGCCGTCGGCGTATTTCTTCTGCAGTTCGAGGGCCTTGATATAGAACTCCCTGTCGAGGACGAGAGGCTCGCCGCCGTGCCAGTTGAAAGTGACCTCCGGCACATCGTTGGCCTTGATATATTCCCGGACGACATTCTCAAGCATCTCAATGCTCATCCGCGGCTCCCTGCCTCCATATATGTCGGCCTTGTCTAAATAATAGCAGTAGTGGCAGTCCAGATTGCAAAGCGACCCTGCGGGCTTGAGCATTATGTTGAATGCCATAGGCCCGGAGATGCGCATTGCGTCGTCTATCGAGAGTGTATTCTTGAATTTGTCGTTCATTGTAATGTGTATTTCCGTATGGAAAGGCTGTTCCAAAACAGAAAGATAACCAATCTCCGGCAAAGTGCCAAAATACACTTGCCGGAGGGGAGTTTGCAGATGCCGTCAGACCAGTTGCTCCGGATTATTCCACTGTCTGCTGCCTGCGAGTGAAGTGGCTCTGCAGCAGGTAGATGACTCCTATGAGAATGCCGGCCTTGAATGGAGCGAGGGGATCGGAATCCCCGGACAGCAATGCACCGAGCGGAGTGACGATTATCGGGGACAGGAACTGACCGAGGTATAGGGCGGCGGACAGGAGCGGCATTACGGTCGACGCGGCCTCGCGTCCTGCTTTCATGGAGGCTATGGTGTTGAGGTACGGGACGCCTATGCCGTTGGCTATACCTATGAATGCCGAACCTGCGATGAGCAGCGGCAGCCTTGTTCCCATCGACAAGAGTATGTATCCGATAATGAACCCTATAGGGGCGATATACTTCATCCCGTGACGGAAATGCTTCATCATGCTTCCGAACATCAGCCCTATGATGAATGCGACCACGTCCAGACCGACCATTATGAGGGTGATGGTGTTGTTGGACAGGGAGGTGCATTCGTGCGCGCAGATTGCGAAGCGGGTAGGGTAGATAAAGAAAAGGAGCATCACGAGGAACATTCCTACCACCGAAGGGTGGAACTTCTTCAGCATTCTCAATGACGGAGTGCTGCCACCGGAGAGCCTTTCGTTCGGCAGAAACAGGGCGACGAGCACTACTGCGATGAGCCCCAGCAGATATACGAGGAATGCGTAATTCCAGCAGATGTTGGCGAGCATTCCGGCAAGCAGGGTGGCAATCACGCCGCCCATCTGGTTCATGGCGGCAGACAGACCCATCAGCGAGGCCTGTTTCTCCGGAGGAAAATAATATGCGAGCAGGCCTGTGGACAGAGGCATGATCATACCTACACTCACGCCTAAGACTGCCCTCATGGCGAGGAGGAGGTAGATGTTGTCGCAGAAAAAGCATCCGGCTCCGGCTACGACATACAGCACGAGCCCCGTCAATGCCAGCGTGCGTGTCTTCATCAGTGCGCATATCTTGGGGAATGCCAGGTTGGCGAGGATGATAAGCAGAGCCGGCAGGCTCACTATCAACTGTACCAGCATGTCCGGTGCGCCGGCGAAATGGTCGCGAATAATACCGAGCGCCGGGGCGATGGCGGCTCCTGCCATTACGGTCAGGAGTGAAATGGAGAGAATTGTCCGGGAGAGCTTCCCGTCAGTGTGTTTGTTGGTCATAATGAACGGAGTACAAGCTCTACCAAGCGTCTTTAAAAAATGAAACAGCCGCAAAATTACGAAAAAAAACACTCCGGAGTGCCTCGGGTCATGGACGCTTCGGAGTGCTTTTATGCGGTTTTCCTTGGGGAATTATTTCGCGGGAGCGGTATTCATCGCCTCCTTGAGAGGCTCCCAGAGGTCGTCTGCTACGATGTGGCAGAGGTCGAACAGGACGAGTCCGTCGGTGTTGTCCCTTGCCGCGATGGCGGCTCTCTTGAATGTCTCCGGCTGCTCGTGATACTGGCTCACGAGTATGGTGCCGTACACGGGCACATCTCCGGCGGTAATCTTGTTTACCCATTCGGCGCCGCCCTCCACGCAGTACCAGTAGTCGCGTGCGTATTTCATGTCAACAGGTGACCAGACGCCCTCGATTCGGACCTGGGGGTCCTTCTCCAACTGCGCGAGGTTCTTGTCCACCTCTTCCTTGGTGACTGTCACATAGTACAGTCCGGGCATGTACAGGTCGAGCAGCGAGGCGTAGCCGGTATTCTTGTATGTCGGCAGGGCCCAGTCAAAGTACGTGGACGGGTCATATTTGTCGCTTGCCCAGTTAAGGCCCTCATTATAATAGGTAGGATACCATGCTCCGGTATAGTCTCCGATAGCGAGGTCGGGGTTGATGGCCTTGAGTTCCTTGCGCACTCTGGCGAGATATTCCTTGATGACTCCGGACCTCCATTCGATCCACTGTTTGAATTCCTTGCCCTGCTGGATCTCTCCGGCCTTGTTGTAATATATGATGTCGGTAGGGAAGTTCTCTACGCTGCGGCCGATGTGCGATTCGAAGCCCTTTCTGGAAATGTCGCTGAAATCGGCGGTGATGCCGTCGAAACGGAGACGGTCGAATATGATACCGTCGAGCTCCTTGTATTTGGTGACGAATTCCTTGAGAATGGAGAGTTCGTAATCCTGTACCTCCGGGTTGGTCGGGTTGAGCATGCCGTTGTAGTTGCTCTTGACTTCTCCGATGGGCTTGAGGCCTTCGGGGGTATAGACCACAGACTGCAGATGTGCCTTGTCACCGAAGATGACACCCTTGCCTGACCAGTTGTTGCCTCCGCAGAATATGTTCATCGAGGCGTAGATTTTCATGCCGAGTTTGTGTCCGTAGCGGAGGAACCAGTCGAGCATGTCATAATTCTCGTCTCTGGTCGTGCGTCCGTACTGCAGCAGCTGCGGTGCAATCTCGCTCTTGTAGACGACATCGCCGTCTATCGGCTTCATGTCCACCACTACATTGTCAAATCCCGTATCCTTGATTTTCTGCAGGTAAAACAGAATGGAGTCGGGAGACGATGTGCGGTCGAAGTTGCCGTGGCAGTCGATCCAGATGAAATTGTTGTTGTGCGTGCTCTCGCTCTTGGGTGCGGAGCATCCGGCCGTCATTCCCACCGCAATGGCAGCGGCGAGGACAAGAATGTGTGTCTTGAAGATGGTCATGATGTTATATAGGTATATTATTATAGGTCAAAGTGAGAGTATTGCGAGGCTCTTGCTGCGGGCGAGGAGGCAGGCGCCTGTGATGCCGGCGTCGTCCTGCAGCTGCGATGCGATGATAGGGACATTCTGACTGATAAGTTTCAGCGAATACTGCTTGATCGCGAGAGCCGTCTGCTGTATGAAGTACCATGACGGGAGTTCGGCGAATTTGCCGCCGATGACGATGCACTCCGGGTTGAAGATATTCATCATGCCGGCGAGGTGCTTGCCGAGTTCGGTGCCGGTGCGCGACACTATATCTATGGCCAGAGGGTCTTCCATATCTATGGCCTCCAGGATGTCGTAAGTGGTGAGCGGTGTCTTGGAACGCGCTTTCTTGGACAGCACCGACGCCTCTCCCTCCATGATGCGGGCGGTGATCTTGCGTACTACTGCGCGTCCGGAGACCTCAGTCTCGATGCATCCCTTTTTGCCGCAATGGCAGAGTATGTTGTTGTCGTAGGCGTAGACATGCCCCAACTCGCCCGAATATCCGTTGCTGCCGTTGTACAGTTCGCCTCCGAGAATGATGCCGAGTCCGAGACCCCAGCCCATGTTGACAAACAGGACATTCTGCCATGTGCCTTTGCACAGGGTGCTGTATTCTCCGTATGCCATGGTCTTGGTGTCGTTCTCGATGATGACATGCATGCCGAGCCTCTCGCCGAGCATGGCGGAAAGGGACATGTCCCTGGTCTCTTCAAAATTGTACAGAGATGCGCTCGTGCCCCTGGCGGAGTCCACGCGTCCTCCGAGACAGAATGCCACACATGCCACATTCTCCTTGCTCATGCCGCAGTCGTTGCGGATAAAGTCCAGTACCGCCATGCAGACCTCGTCCATGTTTTCATGCGTGTTGAGGTACTCGTACGACGTGTCTGTCTTCTTTTTGATCATCTCGCCGGAGAAATTCATCATGCCCATGCTGAGGCCGTAGTTTTTGATGTCCACGCCGACGAAAAACCTTGAATTGTCCTTAAGCCCGTAAGTGGTCGCCCTGCGCCCCCGTCCGGACTTCTCCTCGGAAGCCAGTTCCACGATAATCCCCTCATCCTTCATCTCTTCTACATATCTGGCTATGCTTGTCGAACTCAGTCCCGTCAGCGACGCGATGGACGGAATGGTAAAGCTGCCTGCGGATATGGCTTGCTCGAGAATCAGTTTCTTTACTGTGTTGCTGGGAAAGCTGCTCATGGATTTTTAACCGTTTACTTTTAAATATCTGTTTGTTTTTAGACAATTACCATGTAAATATACGGCTTTTTTAACAAACTTGTGCTATTAATTCGTTTTTTCATTATATTTTTTGCTGAAATTTAAGAAGATTGCGACATTTGCTTCCGCTTTTTGGAATGCATAATATGACACTGACCCGTATGCTACCACATCTCCCATTCTCATGGGTGGTATCCTCCATTGTAAATAAGTGGGGGGGGTACGATATTATGCGTCTTATTTTACAAAAAACACTAAAAACAATATTCATGAAATCTTTCTTCACCAGGCCAGGGTATGGTCTGGAAATTAAGCATGTGCTCATGACTGTAATCCTGCTCGTGTGCGGGACGGTCAGCGCGTTTGCGCAACAGGCACTCTCGGGCCGGGTTACCGACCAGAGCGGTGCTCCTCTGCCGGGTGTCACCGTGATGATTTCCGGTACATCTATAGGTACAATGACTGACGGTGACGGACGCTATTCACTTTCCGTCAAGGCCGGTCAGACGGTCGAATTTTCCTGCCTCGGAATGTCGGGAGTTTTCTATGCCTATGACGGCAAATCCTCGACATACAATGTTGTGCTCAAGGAGGATACCGAATTCATAGACGAGACTGTCATCGTGGGATACGGTACTCAGAAGAAGTCCTCCATGACTTCCGCCGTCTCCATGATGAAGGGCGACGAACTCCTCAAGACCACAGCGACCAATGTCTCGCAGGTGCTGGCAGGTAAACTGCCCGGTATCTCTTCGGTCCAGGAGTCCGGTCAGCCGGGTGCCGACCAGGCGAGCCTGCGTATCCGCGGTTCCATATATGGTGTATCCTATGTCGTGGACGGATTCCCTGTCTCCGACATCAATGACATCGACCCCTCCGATATTGAGAGTATCTCGGTGCTCAAGGACGGTGCTTCCGCTTCCGTATACGGTTTCGGCGGTGCTGGCGGTGTGATTATCGTCACTACCAAGAAAGGACGCGAGGGCAAGGCAAAGATTACCTACAACGCTTCGTTGGGTGTATCCATGAATGCCAATTTCCCCAAGTTTATGAACGGTCCCCAGTTCGCCTACTATTATAATGTGGCGCAGATGATGGACCAGCTCGCTTCCGGTACTATCGATGCTCCCGAGAACTACAAGCCTTATTTCACACGTCAGCAGGTCGAGATGATGCTCAACAATGACCCTACCGACGGCTGGGACAATGTGAACTATATCGATGAGGTGTTCGGAGTAGGATTCAACCAGAAGCACAGCGTCACAGCCCAGGGCGGTAACGAGACCACACGCTGGTTTGCCTCTCTCGGATATATGGACCAGCAGGGAAATATCGACAATTTCTCCTACAAGCGTTATAATGTCCGTTCCAACATCGAGTCCGACATTGCAGACAACTTCCGCTTTACTCTCGGATTCTCGGGCGTTATCGGACAGCAGGATGCTCCTTACTATTCTGCAGGCTCCGGAGACAGTTCTGTGTATGGTGGCGATGAGGTAGGTGTTGTAAACTGGCTCTCTATCGCTAACCAGACTGTCCAGATGCACCCCTACCTCCCCAAGACCTACAACGGTCTCTATACTGCGTCGACCAAGAAGAATACAGGTCTCCCTCAGTCTCCTCTCGCGGCAATCTATGATTCCGGATACAATAAAAAGAATAGCATGGACGTATCTGCCAACATGTCCCTCTCCTATGACGCTCCTTTCCTCAAGGGACTGCAGTTCAAGGTGTCCGGCCAGTATGAGGGCTATACCCAGCATTCCAAGACTCTCTATACTCCTTACTATCTGATGTCCAGCGCATACGACACTGCCGCCGGGGCATGGACCTGGTCCAATGTGACCTCGCCCAATGGTGACGGTTCCGGCAACACGGTACAGGAGGTCGGTAACTGGTCACGCCGTCTGACAGGCCAGGCAAGCGCATCCTATGTCCGTTCTTTCGGAAAGCACAATGTGGATCTCCTCGCTCTTGCCGAGATTCGCGACTACAAGGTCAATGGCCTGGGAGCCATGTCCAAGGATGTGACATTCCCCTCGCTTCCCGAACTCAGCTATGGTACTCAGGTCGAGGGCTCTGTCTACGGCAGCAGCAATGCGACACGTTCCGAGGGCTTCGTATTCCGCGCACGCTATAACTACGATGAGAAATATCTTGCTGAGTTTGCAGGCCGTTATGACGGTTCGTACAAGTTCGCAGGTATGACCAGCCGCCGCTGGGGCTTCTTCCCCTCCGTGTCCGTAGGTTGGAATATGGCTAAAGAGCATTGGTTCGATAATATCCAGTCTGTCAATGACCTCAAGCTGCGCGCATCTGTCAGTTCGCTCGGTTATGACAATGTCTCCGCCTATGCTTACTTGAGCACATATTCTCCCGGTGGCATGGTGGTTCTCGGCTCTGCAGCCAACCCGAGCTACTATACCAGCCTCGTAGCCAACCCTACGCTCTCTTGGGAGAAGACACTCTCTTATAATATAGGTGTTGATCTCAAGATGTGGGACGGCAAACTCGGTGCGGAGATTGACGCATTCGACAACTATGTCTATGACATTCTCTATGCACAGGGCTCTGATTTCCCCTCTTCGATGGGTGGATATTATCCCTCTTATGCCAATGGCAACGCTATCGATACCAAGGGTATAGATGTCCTGCTCTCGCACCGCAACACGCTGATGCTCGGAGGCAAGCCATTTACATACGGTATCTCCGGCAGTGTGACTTATGCCAAGTCCGTGTACATCATCTATCCCGACCAGCCCAATATCCCCGAGTACCAGAAAGTTACAGGTACTGAAGTGGGTGCTATCATGACATGGACTGCGGACGGTCTGTTCCGTAGTGAAGAGGAGATTGACAACTCTGCATGGTACAATACACGCCCCTGTCTCGGTGACATCAAGTATGTGGATCTCAACGGCGACGGCAAGATCGACTCTGATGATAGGAGCCGCGTAGGACGCAACAACCGTCCCAAACTCACCTATGGTCTCAATCTCGATTTCGCTTGGGGCGGCTTCGATGTCAGCGCGCAGTTTACCGGAGGAGCCCTCTTTGATGTCTCCCTTACAGGTACATACTACAACGGAATGGATGACAACACCGTGTGGACCCAGACATTCAAGGAGAACGCCAACTCTCCTCTCTATCTCGTCGAGAACGCATATAGTGTCTACAATCCTGACGGCACCTTCCCCCGTATCACTCTCGGCGGTACTGGGCATGGCGGTGACAACGGTCTCGGCTCCACATTCTGGCTTCGTGACGGCAAATACCTCCGTCTCAAGACCGCTCAGATCGGATATACCCTCCCCTCCAAGTGGACCGAGAAGGTCAAGGTGGATACATTCAGACTGTTTGTCCAGGGACAGAACCTCTTTACCATTGACGGCCTGCCCGAAGGTATCGATCCTGAGTCTCCTGGTGCCAACAACGGTTATTATCCCCAGCAGCGTATAATCACCGGAGGTATCACATTAACATTCTAAAGACAGCATGATTATGAATAATATATTGAAAGGTTTTGCCCTCACGACGGCTGTCTTGGGATGTGCCGCGTGCGACTTCCTGGACATGACTCCGACCGACAGCGTTTCGGACAAGGTCATGTGGGAGAACACCAAGAATGCCGAGTGGGCTGTAAACTCCATCTACAGTTATATATATAATGTTACCGATGAACAGAGCGAGGTCGGACTGACCGAGTCTCTGACCGACATCATGAAGTACGGCTCGTACAACTACAACTCCATGGCTCTGATTCCGAGCGAGTTCGCCTATGGCGACGCTACTACGATCACCGCTACTTATGTGGCCGCCTATATGGGTCGTTGGGGCGATCAGTACAACCGTGTCCGCCGCACCAATGAGGCGTTGAACAACCTGCACAAGTATGGCAAGATGTCCGATGCTGACAAACTGCGTCTCGAAGCCGAGTTGCGTTTCATGCGCGGATTCCTGTATTTTGATCTCGCCAAACGCTATAAGGAAGTCATCATCTATGATGAGAATATGGAGGCCATCACCAAGGATAAGGCCCTCTCTACGGAGAAGGAGGCTTGGGACTTCATCCAGGCTGACCTTGATTTCGCGGCAGCTAACCTGCCTGCCAAGGCTGACGCTTCCGGTCGTCTCGACAAGGGCTCTGCCTATGCTTTCCTCACCCGTGCCATGCTCTATGCAGGACGCTATGAGGCAGTCATCGCAGCAGCGGATGAGGTCAAGGCGTTGGGCTACAAACTTGAGGACAAATATGCTGACGCTTATTCCAAGTCAGTGTCTGCCGGCAATACCGAAGCTATACTCCAGTATCAGTTTAGCCGTGCAGAAAACATTACGCATTCGTTTGACCACTATTATACTCCGGGAGGCGATTTCTCTCTCAACGGAGCGCAGGGCGGAGGCTATGGTACTCCTACCCAGGAACTTGTAGAGTCTTATGAGCTGGCTACCGGCGGCAAGCCCGATTGGGAGCCCTGGCATGCCGAGGATGTTACCGCCACTCCTCCCTATGCTTTTCTTGAGCCTCGTTTCCACGCTACAGTCCTCTATAACGGTGCAGACTGGAAGGGCCGCAAGATTGAGCCTTGGCTCGGCGGTGACGACGGATACTGCGAGTGGAATGCGGAACCGGAGCCCAACGGCCGTTCGACTACCGGATATTATCTCCGCAAGATGGTTGATGAGACCCATGATGTCATCAGGTATTCTACCGGTGTCCAGCCGATTACCATTATCCGTTATGCGGAAGTCCTGCTCAACAAGGCTGAGGCTCTGTATATGACAGGCAAGGAGGCAGAGGCTGAGACTATTATCAACAATGATATACGCGAACGCGTCGGTCTGCCCGGCATTTCTGCAGAGGGTGAAGATCTCATGGCGGCAATCCGTCAGGAGCGCAAGGTGGAGCTGGCATTCGAGGGGCTCTGGTATTGGGATCTCCGCCGTTGGGGTGTAGCCCACAAGGCATATCCCGAGGGACTTACAGGCTATCAGGTCCACGGATTCAAGATTACCAAGGATGAAGACGGCGTATTCCACTACTCTTATATCTCCGTGGATGACAAGAACCGCAACTTCTCCGAGAAACTCTACCGTTTCCCGCTCCCCTCTGACGAACTCAACAACAACGGTCTCGTCTCACAGTTCCCTGAATGGAAATAATTACATTGATAAACACGATGAAAAATATACTATACAAGGCATTGGCTGGAACGGTCCTGCTGTCCCTCGCGATTGCTTGCCACAAGCCCCAGTATGTCCTGCCTACGGCTGACCGTGAGGGCTTTACCAGCCTGAGCGCGTATTTCACCTCGGGTGAGAACAACAATATGCTGCTCGCCAAACTCAATGTCACGGATGAGATGATCCGCGAAGGCCGCCTGGTCGTTCCCGTGCCGTATTATTATCCCGAAGAGTCCGATAATCCTACCACCAAGTATATGACCAGTGTCAGGATGAAGGCTGAACTCGACAAGAACTGCTATATCTCCCCGGCTCTGACTATACTCGACCTCAATCTTGAGAATGAGTTTACCTATACTGACGCCCAAGGTGAGACTTACCCCATCGTCATTACCGGCAAGAGAAAGAAGTCTTCGGATGCGACATTCGTATCATTCACTCTGGTGAATATGTTTGACGGCTTTGTCAGCAACGAGGAGCGCAAGATATATCTCTATACGACGGACGATCTCGCCTCCTGCACGGCAGAGGGTCAGGTATCTGCTCATTCAGAGATAGTTACGGATCTGACAAAGCCTCGCAACTACAACGAGCCTCAGACTATCGTCATACGTGCCCATGACGGCACAGAGATAGAGTATGTGACCGAAAAGGCACGGCCTACCAAGATCCGTCTCGGATTCAATCCCGAGTCTCTCAAGCAACTCTTCAATTTTGATCCCAAGTCCCGCTATGGCACTCCCGATTACCTCACTGAGGGTGTACAGCCTACGCTCGCTGTGACAGGTGGATACCTCGTGGTCAGCCTCGGTGACGGCAGCACTCCTTTCTATGTGCACGGTACTACAGGTGTGAAGATGGGTGAAATCGCAGTAGGATCTGCCGAGGTCGGCGGCATTACCAGTGACAGTGCCGGCAATATGCTCATCACCAACGCTCTGGAGGGCAAGGGCAAACTCAAGATCTGGAAGACATCTTCTGTGACAGCGGCTCCCGAACTCTTCTATGAGTATGACAATGAGGTCGCACTCCCTGTGGGCGTAAGGCTCAAGGCAAATGGAGATATCAACGGAGACGCGGTCATCACCATGCCTTATGGCGGTGTGGTCGGCATCACCGAGGCTTCCCAGTTCCTGATTATTACAGTCAAGGGTGGAGCAGTCGTTGAGACCAAGGTCGTGGATCTAGCACCTGCAGGCTTATCCTGGGCAGAATTTTCAACGAAATCTGCCGGTTTCGCTCCTGCGTCTTCCGATCCGGCAGACGGTGTGTTTACTGCGTCTTATGGTACAGTGCGTATCGACTGGCTCGATTCTTCGTTCTCTGTCGCCAAATCAATGGGCACCAGTTCCGGCAGTGCCTGGGGATGGAATACCAATGTCCTAAGCACTCTAACATTCAATAATGTGGACTACCTGCTGATGTTCCAGCTCGGACATTTCCCTGCCTGGGGCTCACCGACCCTCTATGTCTACAATGTAACCGAGAAGGCTTCTATCAGTGGAGAGTTTACAGATGCTTCCTGCCTGGTTGCAAGTTCGACCATAGAGGCGTTCAACAGTGTCAATGCCGATGCTACCATTTCTTCAGGCGATGCCATTATGGCGAGTTCCGCAGACGGATTCAAGGTCTTCTTCTACTACTATGACCAGTATTCCGGTGCTATCGGAGGTTATTCTGCAGACTGTATCAAGAGGTAGCCTGTTATGAAAACCAGAATTCTGAATATCGTTATCGCATCAGTGTCAGGACTAGTCCTGGCACTCGGATGCGCTGACGGCAAAGGCGATACACCCGAATGGCCTTGGCCGGATCCGGATACCCCGGATACTCCCGATACGGTCGCGGTGTCATATCCCGTGATTCCTGACAAGGCACATGCCGCGTTGGTGGATCCTACGACTGCAGGATGGCAGAATGTCAGCGCAGAATATACCGGACTCAACGGAGTCAGTGTCTATAAGTTTACGGACAAGTTCTTTGATCGTCCGGCGATTGCCTATATCGCGGTGGCGGACGCTTCCAAGACAGGTATGGACATCTGGAGCATCAACGACCCCGAGTTGAAGGGTTGCAATGAGAAGTTCAAGACCCCTTCCGAGGTCTATGCTTCGACTCCTGCGCAGATTATTGTCAATGGAGGATATTTCTATGCTTCCGGTGGCAAGTATTATAGTGCGTCCCTTGCCGTGAGCGAGGGCAAGCGTTTCGGTGTCAATGTCAATTATGCCTCTGAGGATTGGGTGAAAATCTATTATCCCACCAGGGCTGCTTTTGTGGAGCATGCTGACGGCAAGTATGAGGCATGCTGGACATATTATTCCACGACAGGCGCCCATTACGTGTACCAGAACCCTGCCAAGAACTCCTGGAGCAAGTCACCTCTTGCGGTGCCGTCCGCTACATTCCCCGAGACGGCTGCCGAGTTTGAGGCGGTCAATGCCATCGGCGGAGGCCCTGTGCTCCTTAAGAATGACAAGGTCATTGACAGTTATGTCGAAGAACTCTTCAACGGCACATCCGGCATAGGTCCTGACATCTATGCACCGAGGACCGCGGTGGGTATCTCTGCGGATTCCAAACTCGTTCTGTTTGTCTGCGAAGGCAGGAACATGACAGAGGGTGTTACCGGTCTCACTACAGGAGAGGTGGCAAAAGTCCTCTACAGCCTTGGTTGCAAGGATGCCATCAATCTCGACGGCGGCGGTTCTTCCTGTATGCTCGTCTGTGGCAAGGAGACTATCAAATGTAGCGACGGCAAACAGAGGTCTGTCGCCAGTACAGTAATGTTCAAATAGTATTTATGCGTATAGCAATCAAACATTTATTCATTGCAACCGCCCTTGTTTTCGGAGTTGTGGCATGTTCTGATCCTGAGACGGGCTATCTGTGGAGGGATGAGTGGGAAGAGCCCACACCCGATCCGGAACCGACTCCCGATCCCAAGCCGGAAATCAAAGGCAAACCGAGAATCGTATGGATTGACGCGGCTGCAAACTTTATGGACTACGCCAATGACGAGGCCAAGATCGCAACCGATGTCAAGAAGATAGCGGAGACCGGTTTTACCCATATGGTCGTGGATGTTCGTCCTACCAATACCGGTGTGCTGTTCAACTCGTCTACCGAGCATGCACTCGACAAGGTGGATGTCTGGAAGAGTTCCAGTTACGAGTGGGTCAATAGGACGGCTTCGTTTGACTATCTCAAGGCCTTTATCGAGGCAGGACACAAAAACGGGCTGACGGTGTTCGCAAGTATGAATACCTTCGTGGGCGGCTGCCTCTGCCCTTATGGCCTGGGCGAAGACGGTATCCTGTACCGCAATCCTTCGTTGAAGTCATGGGCGTCTGTCGTGAATACTGCCGACGGGCTTAAGAATACTCTTGATCTGACCGGGGATGGTGATACAGGGGCGAAGTTCCTCTGTCCGACCAACGATGAGGTGCAGGAGTATCTGCTCAAACTGATAGGCGAACTTGCATCCTACGAGGGGTTGGACGGTATTATTCTCGACCGCTGCCGCTTTGATGACTATAGCCTGCAGAGCGATTTCTCGGACAGTTCGAGAGAGAAGTTCGAGGCGTATATAGGTTCCAAGATCGGCAACTGGCCCGGAGATGTCATGGCTCCCGGCAAGGATTCTTTCAACGGCAGCACTACTGCGATGCAGAAATCGTGGCTCTCGTTCCGTGCCAAGACCATACATGATTTCGTGGCCAAGGCTGCTGATAAGGTGCACAAGACCAATGCTTCGTGCAAATTCGGAGCGTATGTAGGAGGCTGGTATTCATCGTATTATTATTCCGGTGTCAACTGGGCTTCTCCCAAATACGACCCAAAGGCTGCAGGCTATTATTGGGCGGATGCCGATTACAAAAACTACGGCTATGCCGACCATTGCGACCTTATCATCATAGGTGCCTATGCCGCAGCGGACAAGATTTACGGCTCGGGCGAATGGACGATGCAGGGATTCTGCAAGCAGGCAGGCGAACTGCTCAAAGGGGATGTACCCTATTACGGCGGTCCTGATATAGGCAACTCCTCAGGTTTTGAGGACGGCGGACAGGGAGCCAAGATGCCTCAGATTGTGGATGCATGTATGGGCAGCGCGGACGGACTGTTTGTGTTCGACCTCTGCCATATCAAGAAGTTCAACTATTGGAGCGACTTCAAGAAAGCAATTGACGAATATCTGTCTAAGATTAACTAATCAATAATTATCTATTAACACAAAATTATTATGAAAAAGAGATTTATGTCTATTCTCGCGGTGGCAGCGGTCCTTGCCGCCTGCGAATCCAAAGAAGATCCGGTAGTCCCCGAGATTACCGCTCCTCTTACCGAGTACCAGATCCCTGTATCCGGTACTGAAGAAGAGGATGTGTTTATCGAGTTTACCACCAACGTCGACTGGACTGCTACATTCAAGGAGACTGTTGACTGGGCTTCGTTCTCTCCTCAGTCTGGCGTTGCAGGCGATGGTAAGATTAAACTTCTTGTCGACCCGACAGAGTCTCAAGACAATC
>CAZKRZ010000017.1:0-15157 GCA_964555325.1 uncultured Muribaculaceae bacterium | reverse complement strand
CACCGCCGAGCCGGCAGGATTGAGCGAAATCGAACCGAGATCCCCTCCTACAGCCGTCATGGCATTGCCAAGCGCCATGGAACGTGCTGTACCATAATTATTGACGTCCGTATAATTGAGACCGTCATACATGCTTTGAGCCGACGCCGCGACTGTCAGCGACAGCGCGAATGCGGCGGCAATCGATATTCTGTAATTCATAAAAAGGTTTTCTTGCGAATATTACAGCCGCTCCCGGAAGAGATCCATGCTGAATTTGCACTACCCGTCCGGGAACGGCGATACATATAATTATCTACGACTGCCGCCGGAGCGTCCGCCGCCGGAGGAACGGCCTCCGCCCGAATGCGAACTGCCGGAAGAGCGGCTTCCTCCCGAATAACTGCTGCCGGAGCGCCCTGTAGAATACGAGGACGAACTGCTGCGCCTCGATGAAGAGGAACTGCTGTTATAGGAAGAACTGTTCGACGAAGAGGAACTGCTGTTGTAGGACCTGGAACTGCTGCCCGAAGATGTGCCGCTGCGCCTGTAGGCCGAAGAACTGCCGTTACCGTAAGAAGATGACGAACTCGGTCTCACCGCTGACGAACTGCTGCCGCCCGAAGAACGACGTGAAGTCGTCGATGTGCCGGAGACAGCGCTCTCTTTCCTCGTACCGGAAGAGGATGTCCCCCTCGACACTCCGGAAGTGCCGGAAGAGCGGCGTACGGATGACAAGGTGCCCAGTCCTCTCTGGTTCTCCGGAGTGGAAGAACGCCTCGATGCCGTCGGTCTGTCATTGTGTCCGCCCGGCCTGCCGTTACCCACAGAACCGTTGCCTCCCATAGTGCTTCCGCGCGGCGTATAGACTATAGGCTGGCCATTACGCCCCCTGGGCCGATGCCAGGTATGGTGTCCGTAATGATGGTGGTGATGATGAGGTCCCGGGCCATAATACCAATGGCGGTAATGTCCGTGATGATACCAATGGTCGCACCAGGGGTCATGCCATGGATTATGCCACGAATAGTGCCAGTATCCGTAATCCCATCTGTTCCAGTACCAGTTGTCCCAATACCAACTGCTGTACCACGGATCATAAAAGCCCACGGTCGCCCAAGGCCTGTAAGCGCCCCAGGTAAATCCGAAATGCGGAGTATTCCAACTCCATGTATACCAGTCCGGATACAGACTCCACGATGTGCCGTAACGCCACCAGTCATCGGCATCGACGACTGATATTACGGTACTGTTATCCGAATGGTTGAATGTGTATTGGGCAACCTTTCCTTCGGGAACGAAGAGGGTGTCGGCCTGACCCCGGTTCAGGTAGATCTTAGACTCTTTGGTCTTTTGTGTCAGCGCAGCGACATCGCTGTCGGAGCGCCTGGCGGCAGTGTGGGAAGAGGTGCGGACAGCAGGCGAAGTAGCCGCATATACGCCATCCTGAAACCTCTGAGATCCGGTACTCTGACCCATCTGAGTCAAAGCGCTGCAGGAACTGAGCCCAAGCAGTGCCGCAAAGAGAAATGCAATGTGCCGTTTCATAATTTAGTCTCCCAATTTATTCGTATATTTGCACGAATTTACAATTAAAAACCGAATCAGCAAAAACAATACCATGGCCAAGGAAGTAACCCCGCGTTCAGAGAACTACTCACAGTGGTACAACGACATAGTTATCAAGGCAGATCTTGCCGAACAGTCTTCAGTGAGAGGGTGCATGGTCATCAAGCCCTACGGATACGCAATCTGGGAAAAGATGCAGAGCCTGCTCGATGCACGCTTCAAGAAAACCGGCGTCCAGAACGCCTACTTCCCCCTGTTCATTCCCAAATCATTCTTCAGCCGCGAGGCCGAGCATGTAGCAGGATTTGCAAAGGAGTGCGCGGTGGTGACACATCACAGACTGATGAATGACCCCGAGGGCAACGGCGTGGTAGTGGACCCCTCCGCCAAACTGGAGGAGGAACTCATCGTACGCCCCACATCGGAGACTATCATCTGGAGCACATACAAAAACTGGATCAAGTCATGGCGCGACCTCCCTATCCTCTGCAACCAGTGGTGCAATGTCGTACGCTGGGAGATGCGCACACGCCTGTTCCTGCGTACCGCAGAATTCCTGTGGCAGGAAGGCCACACCGCACACGCCACTTCGGAAGAGGCTCTCGCCAAGGCGGAGGAGATGGTCGGAGTATACGCTGACTTCGCACGCAAGGACATGGCACTGCCTGTCATCGTGGGACACAAGAGCCCCAACGAGAGATTCGCAGGTGCTCTGGACACGCTCACAATCGAGGCCATGATGCAGGACGGCAAGGCCCTGCAGGCAGGTACATCCCATTTCCTCGGACAGAATTTCGCAAAGTCATTCGATGTGCAGTATGCCGACAAGGACGGCAGCATGCAGTATGTATGGGCAACTTCATGGGGAGTCAGCACCAGGCTTATGGGCGCGCTCATCATGGCGCACAGCGATGACAACGGACTCGTACTGCCTCCGGTACTCGCTCCTATCCAGGTAGTCATGGTACCTATCTACAAGACAGACGAAGAGCGCAATGCCCTGCTCGACAAGATGTCGGAGATCAAGGCAGGACTCGAAGGACTCGGGCACAGCGTCAAGATAGACGACAGGGACACATTGAGGCCCGGATTCAAATTTGCCGAATGGGAACTCAAGGGAGTACCCGTGCGTATTGCAATGGGTCCCCGCGACCTCGCGGCCGGCACCGTCGAGGTGGCGAGACGCGACACGCTCACCAAAGAGACCATGCCTATGGAGGGGCTTGAGGAGCACATCCACGGGCTGCTCGACACCATACAGCAGAATATCTACGACAAGGCACTGGCATTTCGCGAGTCCCGCGTGGAGAAATGCGATGACTGGGAGGAGTTCAAGGAGAAGATACAGACCGGCAGATTCCTGCTGTGCCACTGGGACGGCACTCCCGAGACGGAGCAGGCCATAAAGGACGCCACTAAGGCGACCATCCGCTGCATCCCCGTGGACAGTTATCTCTGCGAGGAAGAGGGCAAGGACATCTTCTCCGGCAAGCCGAGCCACAAGCGCGTCGTATTCGCAATATCATATTAAGGTAAAAGGCCCCTGCTGGGGCCGTCTAAACGAGAAGTAGATGAAAAGACTTCTGACAACAGCATTCGCGCTCCTAATAGGCACGGGTGCAAGTCTTTGGGCACAAAACGAAATATTGGACGCTGCCACCCAGGCAGCGGAACAGATCAGCAGATCTGAGGATATAAAGGCCAAGGCCGCTAAACCGGACTATTGGACGCGTTCGATACAGACTACCCTCGGACTGACCAACACGCAGCTCACCAACTGGGCTGCCGGTGGTTACAATACAGTCACCATCGACAGTTCCATCGACGGCAAGGCCGTGTATTCCAAGGATCTCGCATCCTGGAACAACCGACTCCAGCTGGACTACGGATTTCTGTATTCCGAGGACAAGAAAGGCCTGTTGCAGCAAAACAAGGACCGCATCTACCTGGAGAGCAAGTTCGCCTACAAGACAGGCAAGAACTCTCCTGTAGACTATACGGCGTCATTTGACTTCAGGTCGCAGTTTTCCAACGGATACAAGTACAACACCCCCGGCGAGGGACAGAGTTGGAAAGAGGCCGCAACTCTCAAATCCGGCGCATTCGCCCCGGCATACGCCAATATAGCCCTCGGTATCGACTACAAGCCCAAGAACTGGCTTACCGTCAATATAGCTCCGCTCACAGGAGGTCTGACCATCTGCTCCATAGAGAGCCTGCGCAAGACTTACGGTATGCACCTCAAGGAAGAGGGCCTCGATGCCTCGGTAGGGAGCAACTACCACAGCACGCTGCTCCAGTTGGGTGCCCAGGTCAAGGTGGACTTCAAGGCACAGTTCAACGACATGCTCAAATACGAGACCCAGCTCGTTCTCTTCTCCGACTATCTCGACAAGCCCTTGAACCAGAGAGTGAACTGGGACAACCAGATCAACTGGAAACTGGCGAAGTATTTCTCCGTGACTTTCAAGACCTGGCTCATCTACGACCCCCGCGTCAGGATTACTGATGACAAGCACCCCGAGGGACGCTCGCTGGTGCAGTTCAAGGAATACCTTACATTCAATTTTACATACACATTCAAACCCAGGAGCCGATAGCCATGAATGTCCTCCTCGCCGTCAGCGGTGGAATAGACTCCATGTATCTGGCAGAGAGAGCGGAGGAATTGTTCCCCAAAGCCTCTCTGGCGGTAGCGCATTGCAACTTTTCCCTCCGGGGAGAGGAGTCCGACGGAGACGAGGCTTTTGTAAGGGAATGGTGCAGCCGGCATGGGATGCGCTGTCACACAGTGCGTTTCGACACGCGCGCGACCGCTGCCGGGAGAGGCATCAGTATAGAGATGGCGGCAAGGGACCTGCGTTACGGCTGGTTTAGGGAGTTGTGCGGCGAATACGGATACGAAGCCGTCGCTGTGGCGCACAATGCAGACGACAATGCAGAGACCATGCTGCTCAACATGCTGCGAGGTACAGGCTGCAGGGGGCTCAGAGGCATGGCGGCACGCAGCATAAACAACGGCTGCACCATATTGAGGCCAATGCTCGACACGAGCCGAGCGGAGATAAGGGAATGGATGGAGCAGGGCGGCAAGGCTTGGCGCGAGGACAGCACCAACACAGATACCTCCTACCGCCGCAACAAACTCCGCCATGTGGTGATGCCCGTATTCAGGGAAATGAACCCATCCTACCTCAAGACCTTCCGCCGCAACATGAAACACATCGCCCAGGAGAATGACATTGCCGAGAGTTATTTCAGGGCCTGCGTCAAGTCAAATTTGGAGGAGGGTGTCAATGTGCGCGAACTGATGGGGCACGAGCACTGGGAATGGCTCCTGTACAGGCTCTGCGAGCCGTACAATCTGAGCGAAGAGACATTCGACAAATTAGTCGCGTTGCTCCGCTCCGGCAGGACTATCAGCGGAAAAGTCTTCCAGTCCCCCACCCATATCCTCGAAATTAAAGGGAAAATGCTGAAAGTGCAGTCCGGAAAATTTGCATAGTGGAAATATTTCCTTATCTTTGCAATCCTAACACGGTGCAATTAGCTCAGTTGGTAGAGTCCCAGATTGTGGTTCTGGTTGTCGTGGGTTCGAGCCCCACATTGCACCCCAAAAAGAAAGCCGGCTTTTCAGCCGGCTTCTTTCGTTCATATCCCCCCTGTCTTACTCTGCTGTGAGGTCACAGACGGCGCGGAGGTAGCCGACAGACTCTGCTGTACCGAGAGCAGGGTGATCGGCATTCTTCTCAAATTCGACCGAAATCTTGCCCTGATAGTCTATGGCGCGAAGTGCCTTGATGATAGGCACGAAATTCATCACACCGCGTCCCATCTCCCATGTACGGCCGGCGTCCGATGCGGCTGTCTCATCCTTGATATGGATGTCATATATCCATTCACGGTAGTCGGATATGTCCTTGAGCAGGTCATCTCCATAGCGGACGGAGTGTCCGAGGTCCATGCAGCAACCGACGCCTATTGCAGGGTCGCCCACGCGCTTGACTATGTCGGTGATATTGGGGAAAGGCATCTTGTCAGGGCCGTGCGTATGGATAGCCACCTTGATACCCGTTGCCTTGACCTTGGAGATCATATAGTCCAGCAACTCGTAATCCGGCACGCCGATGAACATCTTGTGTCCGAAACGGGCGACATACTCGAATGCAGCGTCTATGTCCTCCGCAGAATGCATATAGATAGGACCAAGAATGTAAGGCTCGACACCGTACTCGGCGCATTTAGCCTTGAAAGCCTCCATTTCCTCGACAGAGGAGCTGATGGGGAGCCAGAAATCCTTGACCGACATGTAATGCACGCCCATCTCCTGCAGGGCGGAGAGCGTCTCGTCGATAGTGAATTTGCGGAAGGTATAGCCGGCAACTCCGATGTTGAAATCATCAGAGCCCCTATGCTCCCCTACCAATACGGACTCCTGGGCCTCATGGCCACCGCCACAGCAAGAAGCGGCATATACTGCAGCCAAAGCCACAGCGACAATAGTTAAAACCTTTTTCATATCATCTATAAATAATCATTCCACGGCATTGCGGTGCAAGCAGCGCCGCAAGTGTCCGCCCTCAAGAAATGACGGAGCGTATCAGACAAATATACGATATTTCATGCAATTGCCCATCAGTCAAGAGAGAGGCTTATAACAAAAAGACCGACCCACGAGGGGCCGGTCTCAATACTGTCATTTAGGACTATTACCAACCGGGATTCTGTGTAATCACATAACCTGCGGCCTTGTAAGCCTCAACCACCTGGTTAGGGATAGCATCGAGAATCATCTTGTTGTCGGAAGACCAGTAACGGTCAGCAGTGCCAAGCACAAAGTAGAGCTGATACTTGGAGCCGACTGCCTCGGCATGCAGGCCCACCTTGTCTCCGGAGAGGATAGGATAGTATTTGACACCTTCCTCGTTTCCGGGATTCTCTGTGGTGTAGAAGCACACATCCTTGGTGCCGTTGCCATCGAGATCCAGAGGAGTATCGAGAGCGTCGATAATGATACCGTCCCAAGGTGCATCTGCAAGGTTGTTGCCGACACCCCAACGGATGAGGTCTGCCTGACGGCTTGCCTCCATGATGAGCTCAATGCTCCTCTCACGACGGATTTCAAGCAGGACAGCGTCGCTGACATTGGGATAGAATGTCTTCTGGAGATAGGCATCGGCCTTGGTAGGCAGAGCGGTCAGAGTGCTGCCGGTGATACCTGCACGCTTGCGGATTGCGCCTATGGTCTTTGCCCAGTCATCAGCTGTAAGCTGACCGAGTTCGGCCTTAGCCTCTGCATAAGAGAGCAGGACGGTTGCGTAACGGAAGATAGGAGTGGAGTTGGTGTTCTTCCTACCCTCGTCATTAGGAACGGTCTGATACTCTGTCGAGTGGTCATAGCAGAACTTACGCATCTCATATCCGAGAGGAGCGACATCGAAGTCAGGCACAGCCTGTACCTCGTCATACTGGTATCCGGGATGCCATACAGAGAGGGCAAGACGGGGATCACGGCCTGTGAACTCGTCTTTCCAGTTCTGGGTAGCATAGCCGGCATTGTCCGTATAAGGAGTACCGTCTGCCTTGAGATAGGTATTGACGAAAGCACGGGTCAGAGACTTGGGCTCGCCGTTGTCTGCCTTATACAGGAAGTAGTTGTTCTGGCTGCCCTTGGTATCGCTGGTAGCACCTGTCTGGGCACCGAGGATAACCTCCTTGGTCTGAAGATTGTCGCTGAGGAAGAGATCGCGGTAGTTGTCAACCAGACCGTACTTGCCACCATCCATAATCTCCTTGGCTGTTTCCGCGCAGAGTGCATAGAGAGACTCTACGGTGTAGTTGGAGAATGCCTTGCCGGTAACGGACTTGGTCACATTGTTGTACTTGCGGAAAGAAGCCTCATACAGACAGAGATCCATCTTGACGAACCTGGCGACATCCGCTGTCAGACCTGTAGCGTCCTTGCTGGTCGCGGTGATGTGTGAGATAGCATAGTCGAGGTCAGCGATGATGTTCTTGACAACCTCGTCACGGCTGTCACGCTCCTTGTGCTCGTAGGCGGAATTATCAGGAGTGACGACCTTGTCGTACCAGGGAAGGTCTCCATACTGCTTGAGCATAATAAAATATGTGTAAGCACGGAAGAACCTAAACTGCCCCATGAAGTTGTTTCTGTCAGCAGTGCTGAGGTTGTCCGCAGCGGAGCTGCTGAGCTGCTGGATTGCGTAGTTGGCGTTATAGATATTCTTCCACTCTCCCCAAGTCGTTTTGCTTGTGGAGATGTAACCGGCAGTAAAACGCTCCTCCAGCCTGTCTGTAATGAAGACATCGCTCTTCTTGCCGGATGTATAGGCGTTGGTTACCCTGGGGAACACACCATAGAAGCCGTTAAGGACATACTGAACATTCTCAGCATTACCGAAAACCTGCTGATAACCCGGCGCATTGGGATTGTACTCTGAGAGATCGCAAGACACTGCAAGAGTGCCAAGCGAGAGGAGCAGCGCTGTAGTCTTGAAAATATTTTTCATGATTATATTCTCCTATTAGTAAGTGATAGTGATACCGAGCGAGAAAGTACGGAGCTTGGGATACTGGAAGCCGAAGCCCTGGTCTGCCCACTGGAGTCCGTCGGACGGGTCACCGCCACCGAAACTGACGGTCGTCACATCGTAGTCACGTCCGAAAGTCCTGTAGAAAGGAGACCAGTTCCAGATATTCTCACCGGAGAAGTAAACTCTTGCTGCGCTCAACTTGATCTTCTTGAGCAGGCTAGCAGGCACATTGTAACCGATCTGGAGGTTCTGGAGGTTGAGGTAGCCGGCATCGAAGACATACTTGTCGATAGGATACTTGGCATAACGTTTACTCCAGTTACTAGTCTGATCAGCTTTAATGAGTTTGTTACCCTGGGACAGAGCCGGGAAGATGGCGTCTGTATTCTCAGGTGTCCAATACTGGTCTACGAACCACTTTGTCATAGGGCCGTTTGCCTTGCCATAGGCATTGATTGCAAGGAAACCGCCATAGGCGATGAAATCCTGGTGCAGAACACCCTGGAACTTGGCATTGAGATACCAGTTGTTCCATCCGAAGTCAACAGAGAAAGAGAACGGGAAACGGGGCCACATATCAGCTATAATATCGAGGTCACCATGATCATCAAGTGTTTCGTTGCCTTTTGTGATTATTCCGTCACCATTGAGATCCTTGAGCCAGATATCACCAGGGTATACTTTTTTATCACGATGCTGGTCGAAGCTGCCATCTGCCTTGTAAGGTTTGCCCTCTCCAAATGCATTGTCTATCTGCTCCTGATTCTGGAAGAGACCGTTGGAACGGAAACCGTAGATCTCACCGGCTCTCTGTCCCTTGTGGTATTTCCAAGAAGTGATGTAACCGTCCTGGTTGCCCTCGAAGCGGTCAATGATAGTCCAGTTGTTGCCGATTGCCGCGGAAATGCCGAAGTTGGCAGGTTTGCCGGCGAGCATGAAAGGCTGGTTGAACTTGACAGAGAGTTCCCAACCGTAGGTGGACATATCGGCGTTGTTACCAAACATGTTGTCCTGTCCATAGGTATCAGTATGCAGTGTACCCTCTGTCAACATGTCGACATTCCTCTTGATGAAGTAATCGTATGTGACATCGAGCCTGTTGCTGAGGAAAGAAGCGTCAAAACCGACATTGAATGTCTTGACCGTCGACCAGGTATAGTTATATGCGGTGGAAGAAGGAATTCCGAAATACCTGTAAGGAGACTGTCCGTTGATGACACGGTTTTCACCATCCTTGATCGAGAAAGTATCCTCTGTATTGTAGGCACCGGCAGACATGCAGTCACCGAGTTCACCCTAAGAGAGACGCAACTTGAGAGAGCTGACATAGCGGGGATCTACATTCCACCAAGGCTCCTGGCTCGGACGCCACGCTGCAGATGCAGAAGGGAAGAAGCCCCACTGATAGTCGTTGACGAATACGGAAGAACCGTCATAACGGCCGTTCAACTCGACGAGATACCTGTCATCGAAAGAGTAGTTGGCACGGAAGAAGAAACCCTGGTTTCTCCAATGCTTCTCGGTAATGCCGTTTGTAACCAAGACACCGGTCACTTCGCCATTTGTATTGAGAGTACCTGTGGCATAAGCCCAAGGGTTGCCTGCGTTGGCATCCCAATATCCGAGACCGTACTTCTGATACTGATTTACATACCTGTCGCGGGTCTCGTAGTTCATACCTGCCATACCCTTGACCCAATGCTTACCGAAAGTATTCTCATACTCGGCAGTCAGGTTGGCGACTGTCCAGACAGTGGAATTCTCGTCCATCAACATGTTCTGCTTGAGGACATTGTTACCGGTCTGGGAGAATGACATAATGGCATCGCCATTAGCGTCCTGACCATTGCTGAAATAAGAACCGGTATTCTTGGTCTCTGTGTCGAGATTCTTTTTGCGGTATGTCCAGTCACCCTTGATGCGCAGAGCATCCTTGAGGAACTTGGCCTCGAGGGAAGTGGTGGTCCTGAAGTGGGTAGTGGTCCTGGTCTGGCCCCTCCTCTCATAAGACACGGGGTCATAGGCATCGCCGATGAGACCGCTGAGGATGTAGGCACCAGCCTTGGTGAATGTACCGTCATTGTTGAATGCCGGCCATGTAGGAGCACCATAGTCCATGACTCTTGACTGAGGAGACTTACGACCGCTGCCATCGGATGTGATCGCATAGTCGATCTTGTCGTCGGAGTACTCGATATTCTCTCCGAGAGTCAGCCAATCAGTGATATTGACATTGACTTTGGAGCGGAGGTTGTAGGTACGGTAAGGATCGGACTTGCCGACATAGATACCCTTGTAGTCATAGTAACGGCCGGAGAGCAAGTAGCTGACCCTGCCATTATTACCGGAAACCGAGATGTTATGGACCTGTGAAGAGGTGTTGTCCTTGTAGATCTGGTCAAACCAGTCGGTGTTGCCATAATACTCATAGCTGCCGTCAGCCTTGGTGTACACACCATTTACAACAGCGGCCTGCTTTGTCTCATCCCTATAGCCATCCAGAACAGTGAAAGGGTTAACTTTGCTCGGCCAAAGATTGCTCACTGTCTGTGCGCGCTGCTGGTAATTCATGTTACCATTCGCACGGATGTCCATGTATTTCTCACCGTCGGTCAGAAGCTCGGGCATCGCGGTAGGAGTCATAAAGTTGAAGTTGCCGGAATAGGTAACAGTCACTTTCTCCTCATTGCTGGGGTTCTTGGTGGTGATGAGCACTACACCGAATGCACCGCGGGAACCGTAGATGGCAGAAGCGGCAGCATCCTTGAGGACGGATACACTCTCAATATCATTAGGGTTGAGGGAAGAAGGATCACCTTCCACACCGTCGATGAGCACGAGGGAACCGATGTTGTCACCGGCTGTGTTCGTGGCGGAGAGGTTGTTCCAGTTACCGCGGATCTGATATCCGGAAGTATTGGAAGCATTACGGTAAGGAGCACCGTCCATGCTTGCAACATACACGTTAGGCATTGCTCCGGAGAGCATCTGGTCAACGTTGGCGGCGACGCGGTTCTCGAACTGCTTGGAGTCGACAACATCAACTGCGCCTGTGAGGTTTGCCCTCTTGATAGTACCGTAACCGATAACAACGGTCTCGTCAAGGGCAGTGGCGTCAGACTGGAGAGCCACATTGATAGTTGCGCGACCGTTCACCGACACTTCCTGGTCCTTGAAACCAATGAAAGAGACGACGAGGGTCTGATTTGCACCGACGCGAATGGAGTAATTGCCGTCCACATCAGCGGATGTGCCGTTGGTAGTACCCTTGACCACAATGCCTGCGCCCGGGAGGGGCTGACCCTGTGCATCGAGGACCTTACCTGTAACGGTGATTACTTGCCCTGCGGCTGTCTGTTCCGCAGCGACGGCACCGCCATTACGCCTTGCGTCCGCTACCGTGGAGGCAGCAGCAAGCAGCAACGCGGCAACGCCGAGTCGAATAACAAGTTTGTAATTCATAACATTACGATTTGGTGGATAATATATTGGTTATTATAATGTGTCAAAAGCCTAAGCATTTGGCTGGCTAATTTACCACATTTAACAGAAAATTCCAAAAATGCGCAATTTGTTTTCATAAAAACGCAGAGTATGCGCTGCATATCCACATGGCAACCCACTAATAATCAAGACTGCCGACAGAGCGGTGAAGCGCTTGCCGGCAGTCTCAATATCGGTCAGATATTGACGGGATGTCCCGAATCTATGTAACAGTGTAGTCCAGCACGGACCGAGGATGTCAGAAACTGATCTCCAAGTCGTATGGCATACGGGCAAACATGGTCTGACGATTGCCCTTGTCCCAACTCTTGAGCCATGAGCGCACAGACACTCCGAAGTCCTCGAAAGGAGTACCGGCAAGGAGATTGGAATCATCCTTATAGCCTCCAAGCATAGCCATGAGTTGATTCATCAGCGATGGAGGTGCGGGATAGCCGACGAGTTCAAACGATGCGGCGTCCCTGCCATCGACAAGCCCTGCCGCATAACGCACGGCATCGTCCAGCGTGCCTATCTCATCGACAAGACCGATACCGAGAGCGTCAGAGCCTGTCCACACGCGTCCCTGCGCTATAGAATCCACAAATCCGCTCTCAAGCCCGCGTCCCTCGGAAACTACAGAGACAAAACGGGTATAGATGTCCTCCACAGAGCCCTGCATATACGCTGTCTCCTTGGCATCCAGAGGGCGCATCAGACCGTACATATCCGCATGGTCGTTGGAATTGACCGGAGTCAGTGTAACATGGGCTATATTCTTGACTGTCTTGGAGAAATCCGGAATCATACTGAAAACACCGATAGAGCCGGTCAGGGTGGTGGCGTCAGAGAATATCCTGTCAGAGCCCGCCGAGATCCAATAACCTCCCGAAGCGGCATAGGCTCCATAAGAGGCCACGACCGGCTTGTCCTTGCGCGTGAGTTCTATCTCGGCGCGTATCTGCTCTGATGCCAGCACGCTGCCGCCGGGGCTGTTGACACGGAAGACCACAGCCTTGACAGTAGAGTCCGCACGCACATCGGCTATAATAGACGCGAAGTCCGGTCCTGCCACCTGGGATGCGCCGCCGCTCATCGAGGCTGAGGCACTCTCGACAATCTCACCGTCGGCATAGATAATGGCTATCTTGTCACGCTTGCCCGAGGCGGACACAGCATTCTTGACCTCGACATAGTCAGTGAAATCTATATACCTGACATCCTTGTACGAATCTTTCAGAGCCAGGGTCGCTATCTGCTCCTTGAGTTCCTCTCTCGTATAGAGGGCGTCCACAAGTCCCTCACGGAGGAAGTCCTCGGTATCGTTAAGAGCCAGACCGTCAATCAGTTCATTGATACGAGCCTCGCTGATACCCCTGCTCTCCGCCATCTCCGAAGCGAGACTGTGCCAGATACTGGAAATCATGGCGCGATTCTGCTCGAGGTTGGCGTCGGACGCACTGTTGCGGACATACATTTCTCCGGCAGACTTGTATTTGCCGTGGCGTATGAGCTGCACATTGACACCTAACTTGTCGAGCAGGTCTTTGAGGAAATACAACTGTCCGCTGATACCATTGAATATATTGGTACCGCCGCTATAGGATGTGGCGTATATTTTGTCCGCCGCCGTCGCCAGATAGTATCCGCCGGTATGGATATTGGTCATATAGGCGATGACAGGTTTGCCGGCCTTGCGGCATTCCGCCAAGGCGTCTCTGAATTCTTCCATATGGGCCATGCCCATGCTCGCGCCCTCGGGACGGAGGTAGATGAATTTGACTGCCGGATCCTCGGCAGCGACCTTGAGAGCGCGGACCGCATCTAAGATACCGATGGTCTTGACCGCATTGCCCTGGAGAGCCTGCATAGGGTTGTCCTCAAGAGTCTGCTCCCCGATAGTGATGTCATGGAAGTCTATTGCAAGCACACCTTCCTTGGGCAGAACGGGCTGGCTGCCGCTGCCGGCAAGCGCAAGTGTACCGATAAATCCAAGCCCTCCGATAAAGAGTATGATACCGACAATGAAGAAGCCGCAGAGTACGGCAAGAGTAGTTTTAACAAAATCCTTCATGCTATATATAATATAGGTATATTAACCATTACTGCATTTGACACTCAAAAATAGCAAAAAACTCAGTATTTTTGCAGAATTATAACAACAACGATATGACACAGAAACCATCCGTCCCGAAAGGGACACGAGATTTCTCCCAGCAGGAGATGGCCGGGCGGAATTATATATTCGACACAATCAAGAGCGTATTCCGCAGTTACGGCTACGGACAGATAGAGACTCCGTCTATGGAGAAGTTGTCCACGCTGCTCGGAAAATACGGCGAAGAGGGCGATAAACTCCTGTACAGGATACTCAACAGCGGTGACGCATTCGCGAATGTAGACATGGACAAGCCCCTCACCCAGCAGGTGTGCGAAAAGGGCTTGAGGTACGACCTGACCGTGCCATTTGCCAGATATGTGGTGCAGCACAGGGACGAACTGTCGTTCCCGTTCCGCCGTTTCCAGATCCAGCCTGTATGGAGGGCAGACAGGCCGCAGAAGGGTCGCTACCGCGAATTCTATCAGTGCGATGCTGATGTCATCGGCAGCACTTCGCAGATCAATGAGCTGGAACTCGTACAGATTGTGGACAGGGTGTTCCACCTGCTGGATATAAATGTTCTCATCAAGATCAACAACCGCAAGGTCCTCACCGGCCTCGCGGAAATCTGCGGATTCCCGGACAAGGTGGTGGACATCACTGTCGCCATCGACAAGCTGGACAAGATAGGTCTGGATGCCGTCAAGGCCGAGATGATAGAGAGAGGTCTGACCGAGGAAGCCGTTGCCAGGCTGGAGCCGGTACTCAAGCTGGAGGGCTCTAACGGAGAGAAGATTGCCGCAATGAGAGAGGTGCTGAAAGACTCCGCCACCGGAATGGCAGGTCTGGATGAACTGGACGAACTGTTCGGGCTGATTTCCGCCGCCGGCATCGGCTGCGCCGTCGAAATAGACCTGTCGCTCGCACGCGGACTCAACTACTACACCGGAGCGATTTTCGAGGTCAAGGCTCTCGACTTCGCAATCGGAAGTATCTGTGGAGGAGGCCGTTATGACAACCTCACCGGGATATTCGGGCTGCCGGGCATGTCTGGCGTGGGCATTTCATTCGGCGCCGACCGCATCTATGATGTACTGAACGGGCTCGGAAAATTCCCCGAAGGGCTCCGCTCGACGACAGAACTGCTGTTTGCCAACATGGGGAGCAAGGAGACCTTGTATGTGTTGCCTGCCGCAAAGGCATTGAGAGAGTCCGGCATCAGCGTCGAGGTGTATCCCGACCAAGTCAAACTCAAGAAGCAGTTTGACTATGCCGAGCGCAAAAACATACGCTTTATCTCTATTAACGGAGAGACGGAAGCCGCGCAGGGTGTAATACAGATCAAATGCCTGGAATCCGGAGAACAGAGACAGTTCAATGTCAATGACATAGACGGCATGACCGCATTCATGAAGTAAAAATAAGAAGGGAAGCGCTTGTTTTATCAGAAATAATTGCTACCTTTGTAGTC
>CAZKRZ010000016.1:0-16030 GCA_964555325.1 uncultured Muribaculaceae bacterium | reverse complement strand
GAGCGTCCGTTGAGCCGGACGAATGACTCTGCGTTGAATGCTCCCTGCAGGAGTCCGTCCCCCTCCTGGGGCACTTTAGCGTCACTTTCGTCCTTGTAGAGCAGTTGCACCGAGGTCATGGTCAGAGGCAGGTAGGGGGACGACAGTCCGGATATGACCGAATATGACGCGGCTGTGCCGTGCCCCATGGAGACAAGCGGGTCGGTCGCCCGTTCTGTCCTCGTCATGACATTCTGCCCGTAGGCGGATGCGCAGACGAGCACTGCCGATATTATGACAAGCACGTGCCTCATAACTTCATCAGATTTATTTCCATGACGGCATTGTCATCCAGCAGGCTGACGGCTTTGGCAGGGGCGTTGTGTTCGGCGCAGCGTACGCTTATCCATTTACCGTCAGGGAGTTGTGCTATTGCGTCGAATGCGTAGATGTAGACGCCCTTGAGCACTTTCATGTCCGCCCGGCCGTCTGTAAAGGTGGGGAATTCGTATTCCTGTCCGGTGTTGAGGTTGCGGAAATAGTTTCCTCCATCAGACATGTCTATCCTCATGGAACGGATTTCCTCACCTCCGGGGAGTACGGTGCGCATGCTGACATTGACATAGAGTTCAGTGTCCTTGGCGCAGCCGCAGAGGCATAATATGGCGCTTGTGAGTATGATCAGCCTTTTCATATCTTGAAATCCAGTTCCATTCCGAAATAAGGGGTCTGGCTCCTCCTGATGAGGACTCCGTTCCTCCAGTAGTCGGGTGTGACATCGAGTATCCTATTGACGAAGAGGGAGCAGGAGACCTTGTCGTGATAGAGTTTCTTCATGACCTTGAGATTGACATTCATATAGAATGGGGTGTCTCTGCGCGATATTTGGCTCGCGGCGGTTTCTCTGCCTAACTGCTTGAGTATATGGTCGTTCCTGTCTGTGTCTGTAAAGCGGTGCAGGGTGGCGGACTTGTCGATGTAGGCGATAGGGTAGGCGCTGTCCGGCTCGGAGTTGTATCTGTAGAGCCATTGGCATTGGAATGCTGTCGAAAATATCAGCCCGAGCCTCGGTATCTGCGTGTCAAACAGAATGTTTGATGTCAGTGACCTGTAGGTGCTGCCGTCGTTGTTGTCGTACAGTCCGACATAGGGGAAAGGCTTGCCGCCTATGGTGATGGACGGACGCCAGTATTCCGGTATGGAATTCATGTACCGTGTCACGAAATAGGCACCGTTGGCGGTGATTTTGGTGGCGATAGGGTTGATTCGGGCGGTATGGAAAGTGAATTCTATGCCTTCCTTGACAGTGCGGCTGCCGTTGGTCGTGAAAGAGTAGGCGGTCAGTAGGGTGTCATTGGTGCAGGGAAGTCCTTCGACGGACGGCGGTCCTGTCAGAGAGCCCTTGTCTATCGCGCCGGTGTCGTAGTCCTTGTAGGAGACGGCCGTGTATTCGCTCGCGTAGCGGAAGCCTGATTTCATGTCTTCCCTAAAGCAGTCTACCGCGAGGGAAAAGCCCTTCCACGAGGCGTCAAGACCGATTTCGACCTTGGTATTCCTCGCGGCGAGGAGTCCGTAGTTGGTGGGGTCTATCTTATAGACTCTCAGGAGTATCCTCCGGAGTTCCTCCTCGACGGGCCAGTAGTTCAGTTCCGTAATGTCCCCATAGATGGGGTCGGGGTATAACTGGTTCATGGTGGGGAACTTGGAGTGCCGTCCGATACCGCCGTAGATGCCGTATTGGAATACTCCGCCAGACAGTTTTGCCGACGGGGCGTCTATTCTGAAATTGATTCGCGGGTCGATATAGGGCTTGAGGTTGATGTCGAACTGTCTGCCGGCGCCGCCCATGCTCTCCACCCTCGCTCCGGCTGTAAATTCTGCTTTCCATGAGCCGAATGTCCTCTTCCAGTCGTCTTCGACGAATGCTGACAGCAGATGTGTCGCCGGGATTTCGCTGTATGCCCTCGGGCGGACGCTGAGCCCGGCGCTGAACGGGCGCATTGTATCGAAAACAGAGCCTTTGCCGTAGTTCTTGTCCATTGACCAGCCGGCGCCTGCCTTGAAGTTGTGATTGCCGGCGCGGAAGAGGGCGGAGGTGTTGAAATACAGGTAGAATGGCTGCCCGTCCACCTGCAGGGACGCGTCATAGGACGCAGGTATGATGAGGGCCTCGTATTCGCCTTCTTCGCGGGAGGTGGAAATGATGGACGAACTGCCGTTGGAGATATGCTTCCACCTGGAAATCAGGTCTTTCTCGTAAGTGAGCGAGCCGGATACGGTCCATCTGCGGAACAGACCTTCGCCGATATTGTCAATGGAGAAGTCTGCCGCGAGGGCGAATTTGTTATAGTCTGACTTGTAGGTCTCTATGGGCATGCCCTCCTTGCCGTAGTCCAGGTCGGCGTCCGATTTTTCATTGTCAAAAGAGCCGGTATAGTCAAAGCTTGCGTTCAGTTCCCTGCGGAATCTCTCACCCGTCCGTACCTGTCCGGCACGCAGGCTGCCAGTGAGCCTCTTCCAGCTCTGGCGCGGCTCTCTCGGGTCGGCCTGGGAGTCAAGAAAGTTAATGCTGGCATTGAGAGTGTTCCTGTTGTCCGCATCGCCTTGCTCAAAGCCCTTGCCTGCATAGAGGAGTTTGCTCTTCATGTCCGCCTTGAAGCGTGCGTGCAGCAGGTCTCCGCCTTTCTTTCTCCTGATTCTGACCAGTCCGCTGGTCATGTCACCATATTCCACGGGAGCAATGCCCCTGATGATGTCCACGGATTCGATGTCTTCCGTGGTGATTTCCCTCATGTCCGTACCGAAATCCACATGGCTGCTGCCGAGCATGCTGTATCCGGGAGTCTGCTGCATGTTGGCATTCTGCCCTATAGGGCGGCCGTCTATCATAAATCGCGTGCCGAGCGCGGAGGTGGCGTAGTCGCTGTCAGTGAGCGCATTGGCGGAGCGCAGGTTGATCAGTTGCGGCGAACTGAATGCCTGGTCCTGGGCCATTCCTCCGGGAATGAGTTCCAGCAGGTCGGCAAAACTCGAGGGCTGGATATGGTCGATGGCGTCCTGCCTGATGACGCTGGTGGCGGTGATGCCCCGGCCCTCGGTAGCGGTCACGACGACCTCGCGCAAGGTGTTTTCCTCCTGCGTGAGCCGGATGTCGAGTCGGATGTCCGAGGTGACATTCACGGTGGTGTCGTATTGCCGGTAGCCCATGTATGTGACGCTGACGTTGTTGCTGCCGCCCCTTACCGGACTGACGGAGAAATGCCCGTTCTCGGCAGTCTGCGACCACCTTGCAGGACCTCCGCCGCCGGATACGACGACAAGCGCAGCAGGTAGGAAATCCCCTGTCCTGCTGTCTCTTACCTGTCCCGATACGGTGAATATGTCCGTCGCTGCCGCGACCATCAACAACAATGTAGCAATCATTTTCGGCGGCAAAGTTACCCCCGCCAAGTCTGGCCGGCAATCCTTACAAATTGTGGTTTGCCGGAGTCCCGTATAACCATTAATTGGCATCGCCGGCTCGGATTATTCGCCTTAACTTTGCATCCGCAGATCCTGGGAATGAGAGCCTTATGATGCTGTCATTCCGCGAGATATGCTGTAATGCTTTTAATAAGATTGAAACGGATGTACAATGAATGATGCTGTCATCACTTGCGAGAACCTCACGCACAGCTTCGGCAAGAGGCTGATATACGAGGGGCTCAATTTTACGGTGCCGAGAGGCTCCGTGACAGGTCTGCTCGGCAAGAACGGTACGGGCAAGACCACCACCATCAACATTCTGATGGGTTTTCTCCGTCCCAAGGGCGGGTCATGCCGCATTTTCGGCGAGGAGGTGCAGAAAATCACGCCGCAGACGCGTGCGCGTATAGCCCTTCTCCTTGAGGGGCATGTGCAATACTCCTTTATGAATATCGAGCAGATAGAGCGTTTCTATTCGCAGTTCTATCCCAAATGGGACAGGAATGTCTACTACGACCTGATGTCCAAGTTGCAGGTGGCTCCCAAGCAGAAAATCTCCACCATGAGCAACGGACAGCGTTCGCAAGTAGCTCTCGGTCTGATACTTGCGCAGAATGCCGACCTGCTGGTGCTGGATGACTTCTCGCTCGGCCTCGATCCAGGATACAGGCGTCTGTTTGTCGAATACCTGCGCGACTATGCACGCAGCGGAGGCAAGACGATATTCCTGACCTCGCATATCATACAGGATCTGGAAAAACTCGTGGATGACTGTATCATAATGGATTACGGCGGTATCCTATATCATGGGAGCATTGATTCCCTGATGGTGGGCTATCCAGGGATGAATCTGGAAGATGTGTTTATCGAAATGACAGGGAAGTATTGATATGTTGAAGGCTGTATTATACAAGGAATGGTTCAAGACACGCAAGGTCGTGCTCGCCATACTGATAGTGTTCGTGTGCTTCACGGGCTATGATTTCCTTGCCCTCGGCAAGAATGCGGAATTGCGCGGATGGGGCTTTCTCTGGAAATTCGTCGTCGGCAAGAATTCGGTCATGATAGAGAACCTGCGCATGCTTCCGCTCATCGCCGGAATAGTGCTCGGAATGGTGCAGTTCCTGCCGGAGATGTCGCGGAAGCGCATCAAACTCACTCTGCACCTGCCCTGCCCGGAATGGCAATCCGTTGCTGCGATGCAGGGCTATGGCATCGCGGTGCTGCTTGCCCTTTTTGCCCTGCAGACCATAGGGATAGCGGCATTCATGTCGCATTATATGGTGTACGATCTCGTGTTGAGGATAGTGGTGACCATGCTGACCTGGTATGCTGCCGGTCTGTGCGCCTATCTGTGGACTGCGACTGTCATACTGGAGCCGTCCTGGAAATTAAGGGCGTGGGAGATGGTCATCGCAGCCGGAATGCTCGGGCTCTGCTTCGGCTCGTCCGAAGCCATGGCATACGCCGACAAGATAGTCTGGATAGTGCTCGGTATCGTTGTGCTGCTGGCTCCTGTGATGCAGTGCAGCATTGTCCGTTTCAAGGAAGGAGCGCGTGATTGATTTTTGAAAATGTCAGAAACAAGATGAAAAAGTACGGATATACATATATAATCGTAGCGACGATTATTCTCGGAGGAATATTCCTACCCCGTCTCTACCATATCATCACAGCCAAGAGGGGCGGGTCTCCGTTTACGCTGTACAGCTGCATACTGCATGATTTCGCATCGCTGGACCATTCGGGCAAGGATTTGCAATTCGTTGACAGTGAGGGAGTACACTATGGGGATACGGTGCAGCCGATGTTCTATTACAGGGATATAATGGCGCGTGGGGTGATGCCGGATTCGATAGAGGGCAGGAAAGTGACCGTCTCGGAGATAGAGAAGAATTATTTCATGTTCTTCTCCGATCCGGATGATGTGAACAAGAATCTCCCCAAGGTCTATTTCCTTATGGAGTCCTCTCCTTCGCGTGTCGATCTCGATGAGGCGAAACATGCGTTCGTGTCGAGAAAGACGCATCTGGATATTATCCGAATGGCTGACAACAGCCTTGACAAGGAATTGTCGGCGGCGTTTACGGCAGCATTGTCAGATGCCGGGTTTGTATTTCCTGCAGAGATTGTTGCCGGAAATCCCTCTACGCGCAAGGCATACGACGAGGGCTATGTCATGACAGACGCGCACGGGGAACTCTTCCATATGAAGATGGTGAAAGGCGCTCCGTTTGTGGAGCATATAGCCAAACCGGACTCTCTGACCGTGACTCATGCGTTCATAACCGAATACGCGAGCCGCAGGACGCTCGCTTTCATTACGGATGAGGAGTCGAGGTGGTATGTCGTGGACAGCGAAAAGCGCATTATACCCACGGATGTGGTCTGCGATCCTGCTTCCAAGGATATGATGATGACCGGAGATATGTTCTATATCACCGTCAAGGTCTCGGATATGGAGGGCGAGGATTTCTGGGCCCTCCGCTCCGAAGACTTCTCAACTGTCGCTACCCTGCATAGGGATATGGAGGAGTATTAGACGTGCTCCTCTACCTCTATGATTGAACTGATTTCCGCGTCTGCCGGGAACTCCGGCAGGCGGGGGCAGTCAGTGATGTTGATGAGGAAATTGATGTAGGTCTTTGCAGGCGAGAACTTCTGCACGAGACGCCACGCCGCTGCGATTGTGCCTCCTGTGGCGAGCAGGTCGTCATGGATAAGCACGACGTCATCCGGAGAGATGGCGTCTTTGTGTATTTCGATGGTGTCGTGTCCGTACTCTTTCTGGTAAGTCTCCTCGACCGTGTCAGCAGGCAGTTTGCCTTTCTTACGGGCGAGCACAAATCCCGCTCCGAGCCTGACGGCAAGGTCTGTACCCATCAGGAAGCCACGGGACTCCAGTCCCACGACCTTGGTGATGCCTTTGTCCTTGTACATCTCATATAGCCTGTCGGACAGTTCCTTGAGGCTCTCTGCATCCTTGAGCAGGGTTGTAATGTCGAAGAAAAGTATGCCCTTGACAGGGAAGTCGGGTACGGTACGCAGCCGGCTCTTGAGGTTCTCTATGCTCATGTCTGTTGATCTGTTACAAAAAACTACTAAATATAGCCATTATTTTCGAGAGTGGCGTATTTATAGGGAATAGTAGTCTTCCCAGCCCTTGCGCGGTGCGCCCCATGTGAGCAGGGCGTCAGCAAAGGGATTGTCTGTGATGTGCTTGGTCTCCCGGTCAAAATGGAATCCTGTGTTGAGCCTCTGCGCTATGACGCCGAGACTCAATACCTGGCACAGTTCACAGCCTACCTCGAAAGGAGAGCGCGCTTCCACCTCGCCCTTGCAGGCGCGGAAGAAATTCTCGTAATGGTTGTTCTGGTCTTTGGGGCGTACCGGCAGTGTGGGCCTGATCTTGACGGCGACCTCCTCCGGGATGATGCGGAGCCTCTGCTCGTGGTGTCCTCCCTGGAATATCAGACTGTCGCTGTACAGTATCTTGCCCGGTGCTAAGTAGCCGGGACGTTTGGGATTGAACTTGTATCCCTCCGGCAGAGGAGGATAATTGCCCTCTCCGTCGTACCACACGATGTCGCAGGACGGCATTTCGCCTCGTCTTGGGAACAGGAACTGTATGGTGGATGCCATGGGGAAGAAGAAATCGTTGTGTCCCTCCGCCTTGAGTATCCGTACCTCCGTCGGCAGTCCGAGCCGCAGGAAACGGTGTGCCGTGTCCAGCAGGTGCGCGCCCCAGTCTCCCAATGCGCCCGTACCGAAATCGTACCAGCTGCGCCAGTTCATGGGGTGGAACTTGTCCGAATACTCGTGCCACTGCGCCGTGCCGAGCCAGGTGTCCCAGTCCATTGTCTCCGGAACAGGCTGTCCGTCAGGGAAATGCGAAATGTTTACGTCGTAGTCGTGCCAGCGCCGCGGCTCGTTCATATGTGCCACAATGTGTGTCACATTCTTGATGATACCGGCGTCCTGCCAGAGTTTGAACTGGGTGTACTGCGAACTCGTATGTCCCTGGTTGCCCATCTGGGTGACCACTTGCGGGTGTTGCCTGGCGACGCGTATCAGCAGTTCATTCTCCCAGAATGTGCGTCCGACAGGCTTCTCGCAGTAGACATTGATACCTTCGCGTATGGCACGCATGCAAATAGGGAAATGCGCGTGGTCGGGCACAGCCACCATTACGGCGTCCAGCTGCCCGGACATCTCGTCAAAGAGGCGGCGGAAGTCCTTGTAGCGTCGTGCATCGGGGTACTTTGCGAGCGCGTACTGCGTATGTCTCGCACCGAGATCCACATCGCACAGCGCCACTACATTTGTCATCCCGAGGGATGCAAAGTTCATTTCATTCTCCGCCCCTCTGTTACCTATGCCTATGAGGGCTATGTCCAGTTTTCCGTCCTTTCCCATCCGTTATCAGATCTCGCGTATCATTACATTGCGGAAGCAGACCTTGTTGCCGTGCTCCTGCAGGAGGATATGTCCTTTGGCGTGGTTGCCGAAATTCTCCCAGTTGCGGTACTTGCTGCCTGCCACGAGATTGTTGAACTCCTCGCAGTTGCGCTCGTACTCCAGGACCTTGACACCGTTGAGCCAGTGCTCCACATGGTTGCCCGATACGAGGACACGCGCCGTGTTCCAGCCCTCTTTGTCAAAAGGAGCCTTGGATTTGTCTGCGGTGATGAGGTCGTACAGGGATGCGAGCGTGCGGTTGCCGTTCTTGCCGCGTTTGGCGTCGGGGTGCAGCTCGTCATCGAGTATCTGGAACTCGCAGCCTATGGCGGATGCCTCCTTTACATTATAGAGGTCCGGTCGGACAAAATACTTGATGCCGCTGTTGGCACCGGGGGTAATCTTGAAATCCACCGACAACTCGAAATTGCCGTACTGCTCCACCGTGATGATGTCGCCGCCGTGCGTGGACTCCGAGCCGCCGTTTTCCCAGACCTGCAGCATACCGTCCGCGATAGTCCAGCCCTTGGTGGGGAACTCGTCGCCGTGTGCGCTGCGCCAGCCGGCAGAAGTCTTCCCGTCAAAGAGAAGCTTCCATCCGGCCTTTTCCTGTGCGCGTGTAAGTGTATTGGGGCGGTCGTTGCAGGCGGTCAGGCACAGAGCCGCCGCCAATGCCGCCGCTGCAAACATTCTTCTGCTCGTCATGGCCTACAGCTTGAAATATTCTTCCCAGCCCTTGCGCGGCGGCTCTCCGGTGAGGAGTGCGTTTGCAAAAGGATTGTCCATAATCTCCTTGGAGCCTCTGTCAAAGCGGAAACTCGTATTGAGCCTCTGGGCTATGACGCCGAGGTTGATGACTTGGCAGAGCTCGCCTGCAATCTCGAACGGGGAATGGGCTTTCTCCGTGCCGCGAATTGCGTTGAGGAAGTTGATGTAGTGGTTGAAGTGGTAGCCTTCCGGTTCGTGAGGCAGTTTGCCTGCCTTGTCGAGTTCGTCGTTGAGTTCCTTGGGGATGATCTCCAGTTTGGAAGAATGGCTGCCGCCCTTGAATATGTATTCGTCTGAATAGATTTCCTTTCCGGGGTTGAGTTTGGTCGGCACATAGGCCTTGCCGCCTACGAGGGGTACGTCGCTGGCCTCGCTGACTCCGTATCCTGCAGGCAGTTCGGGCATGTTGTTGAGACCCTCGTACCAATACATGTCGCAGGCAGGTTTGTCGCCCCTGCGGGGGAAATGGAACTTGATGGTCGATGACATGGGGAAGAAATAGTCGTTGTGACCCTCCTCATTGAGAATGCTGATCTCTGTCGGCAGTCCGAGCTGCAGGAACTCATGCGCGTTGTCGAAGATATGCGCGCCCCAGTCGCCGAGTGCTCCGTTGCCGAAATCATACCAGCCACGCCAGTTGCCCGGATCGTATTTGGAACTGTAATCATGCCATTTGGTCTGCATCAGCCAAGTGTCCCAGTCCATAGTCTGGGGTACAGGCTCTGCCTCCGGATATTTGCTGATCGAGGTGTCGTAGCCGTACCAGCGGCGGGTGTTGTTGAAGTGGGTGTTGATGCGTGTGACATTCTTGATGATGCCGGCGTCCACCCATTCCTTGAACTGGAAATATCCCGGGCCCGAATGTCCCTGGTTGCCCATCTGGGTCACCACCTTGGGGTTGCGCCTTGCGGCCTCTGCGAGCAGTTCGTTCTGGTAGAATGTCAGACCGAGCGGTTTCTCTGAGTATACGGACACCCCGCACTTGATGGCGTGCATCGCTATAGCGAAGTGCGCAAAGTCAGGAACGCTCACGAATACGGCATCCAGCTGACCTGCGAGTTCGTCAAAGAGTTTGCGGAAATCCTGATATCTGCGTGCCTTGGGATAGAGTCCCATAATCTCCTGGGTATGCGTTGCGCCCATATTGACATCGCACAGCGCAATCACGTCGCACATGCCGGTCTCATGGACTTTCTTGGCGTTCTCATTACCCCTGAATCCGATACCGATGAGGGCGACCTTTACCTTGTCGCTCGGAGCGGCGGCGTTTTCTTTTTTCTTTTTCTTGGGAGCCGCGGAGAGCGGGTCCATACCGTCAAGAGCAAATGCGGCAGCGCCTACACCTGCAGTCTTGAGGAAATCTCTGCGATTAATCATGCTTATGTTGGTTTGTGTGTATCATTTCCGAAGCCAGCGCCTTGCGGAGCTGGTCATCATAGCGCAGGCGTATCTGCGGGCCTGCCTCCTGGTAGTAATATCTCACTGCCAGCTCTTCTTCGATAAACGGCAGTATCTCGTCCTTTTTCAGGCGCAGGAATGTCTCCTTGTCCATTTCCATAGCCTTTTTGAGGGCGTCGAGTTCTGCACCCATCTTGTCCGCCAGGCCGTCTTTTTCGAGTTCGGTACGCATCTGGTCGTACAGGGCGGTGGCTGACGAACGGTAGTCGAAAGTCTTTTCCTTGGCAAACGCCACAAAGTCCTCGTAATCCTCGAAATGGAACTTTTCCGGTACGGGAATGGATTCGTGTCTGCGCACGTAGTCCAGTGTGTATTGCTCTATGATACCATTCATTACGAGCGAATATACGAGTCTGCTGTAGTCTTTGGCCTTGATCTCCACATCGGGCTTAATGCCGCCTCCGTCCCTGACTTCCCTCCCGTGTGCGGTGTGGAATACGGATGTGAGCGAATCGGGGACATGTGCCGCGCTGCCGTCCGCATATCGCCTCGAATAGTCGATGGCCTGGATACAGCGTCCGCTCGGCATATAATACTTGGCTGTGGTGATTTTGAGGCTGCCGTCATAGGGCAGGGGGCGTATACTCTGTACCAGGCCCTTGCCGAATGTGCGTGTGCCCATGACCGTAGCCCTGTCATAGTCCTGCAACGCGCCCGAGACTATCTCTGATGATGAGGCAGTGCCGCCGTCCACCATGACTATTATCGGCATGAGGGTGTCTATGGGCTCGTGCGAAGTCTTGTAGACCTGCTCCGAGCCGTCGTGGTGCTTGGATCTGACCACCACCGTCCCCTTGGGGACAAAGAGGGACACTATATTGACGGCTTCGTTGAGGAGGCCGCCTCCGTTGCCTCGGAGGTCGAGCACAAGGCGTTTCATGCCCTCTCCCTTGAGCCTGAGTATGGCATCTCTGACCTCGGTGGAGACATTCTCCGTAAATCCGGTCTGCAATATGTATCCTGTGGAATCGTCTATCATTGCCGCGTATTCCACATCGGGGAGATGTATGCGGCGGCGTGTAATCTCCACATCCACAGTGTCTCCGGTGTATACTTTGCGCAACTTGAATCTGACCTTGGTGCCGGGCTTGCCTTTCATCCTCTCGCTTGCCTCCGAACTGGTCAGCCCGTGGGTGGAGAGCGTGTCTATCATCAGTATCTCGTCTCCGCATCTCAGTCCCGCCTTCGCGGCAGGGCTTCCTGCATAAGGCTCGTTGATGATGACATTGCCATCCTTGTCCGGCTTGTATATGATGGCTCCTATGCCTCCGTAGGTCTTATTGAGGAGCATCTGGAAATCATCGCCCTCCTCTTCGGGGACATACATGGTGTAGGGGTCGAGTTCCGAGAGCATGGAGTCTATGCCCTTGCGTATAATCCGTCCCGTGGGCAGACTGTCCACATACGAGCGGTTGAGTTCCTTGATTATCGCGTTTTGGACTTCTGTCCATTTGGCGAGGTCAAATCCCCGCGATTGTGCAGAGGCCGACAGCCCGACAGACAGGAGTACGGCCGGTAGCAATAGATGATAAAACTTCGACATGTCGACACAAAATTAATAAAATACTTATCTTTGACAAATATGAAACTGCATTTCGCTACATCCAACAGCGGCAAGATCCGCGAAGCCGAGGAGATACTCGGCAGTGAGTTCACGATTATTTCGCCGGCTATGCTCGGAGTCTTTGACGATGTCCCCGAGACCGGAGATACCCTCTCCGCAAATTCCGTGCAGAAAGCCGAATACATACATGAAAAATGCGGAATGGACTGCTTTGCGGACGATACCGGTCTGGAGGTGGATGCGCTCGGCGGTGCGCCCGGAGTGCGTACGGCGCGTTATGCCGGCGAGGGGCATGATTTCGACGCCTGCATGGACAAACTGATAGCCGAACTCCGGGGAGTGCCGGAAGACAGGCGTACGGCGCGTTTCCGCTGCGTGGTCACATTGATAATCAATGGCGAACAGCACCAGTTCGAAGGCCGCCTGGAGGGGCGCATCGCCCTCGAGAAATCCGGCAACGGGGGATTCGGCTACGATCCTGTATTTATCCCCGATGCCTATCCGGACAGGACTGTGGCTGACATTTCGGAAGAAGACAAGAATGCCATTTCGCATCGCGGACAAGCGCTCCGCGCAATGGCAGAATGGCTCAAGACCCGCTGATGCCGGTATCCGAATCAGTCGAATCAGTTATCCTCGGCCTCACCAAGGTCGGGGAAAAATCCGTTGTGCTGCATACGCTCAGCGAAGAATACGGACGCCGCAGTTTCATAACTACGGTGTCCGGCAAGACATCCATGGCGATGTTTCTCCCTCTGAACATCGTGACCGCTGACATTGTCCCCAACTCCAAATCCGACCTCTGGAGGGCAGTCCGCTTTGTGTCCGAGCATCCTCTGCATTCCCTGCGCGGAAGCATGGAAAAGAATGCTATCGTGATGTTTATGAGCGAGGTGCTGTATAGGACAGTCAGGGAAGGGGATTACGAAAGCGGTCTGTTCCGTTGGTGCAAGGGGAGCATTCTCACCTTAGACTCGTTGGAGGACAATTATGCCAACTGGCCGCTGATATTCCTGCTCGAACTCGCCGGCGCTCTCGGATTTGCTCCGACGGCGGAAGACCTGCTCCCTTTTGCCGGAGGCAGGCAGGACGAATTCGGCAATCTGCTCAAGGCAGGCAGGGCGGAGGCTCTTATGCTCCCTCTCAGCGGCAAGATCCGCAGCGAGATGTCCCGTATGCTCCTCAAATACATATCGTTCCATACCGAATCGGACATACATATCCGCTCTCTCCAGGTCCTCGGCGACCTCCTGCGGTAGACAGTCTCCGGCGATGACAGCTGTCGCCTCCAAATAAAAAAGCCCGGCAGGCAACGAGTCCGCCGAGCTTTCTATGATGATGCAGGCCCGTGCTATACGGACTCTATGTTCTTGGAGTTGAGGAGGTCCTTGCCCTCGGGGGTGTAAGCATACTCTATGCGGTCGGTATAATGCTTCTCGACCTTGCCCCTCACAACCTTCATCGTGCTGTTGACCAGTCCGTATTTCTCGGTGAAAGGCTCGGGAAGCACTGCGATTGCTGCAGGCAGCCACCTCTCGGGGAACATGCCGCCGTGCGAACCGCCCTTTTTGTATGAATCCACTTCCTCCTGTATCTTGCGGAGCATGAACTCCTTGCCCTCGCGTGTCTCGGGATCCTTGCCGCTTTTCTTGGCATATTCCCTGAGCGCATCCTTGTCGGGCACGATGAGCGCTATGGTGTAGGGATTCATGTCATTGTGCAGGATGACCTGCAGAATGTATTTGGAGCCGTCTGCAAGCGAGTCCTCAAATCCCTCCGGAGAATACTTCTCTCCGTCTGCGGATATGAGCAGGGACTTGAACCTGCCGGTGACATACAGATACCTGCGGTCCTGGGGATAGAGGTATCCCATGTCGCCCGTATGCAGCCAGCCGTCTACGATGGTGGATGCGGTGGCCTCGGGATTCTTCCAATATCCTGCCATGACATTCTCGCCGCGTATGACGATTTCGCCCTTGACACCGTCGGGGACTTCATTGCCCTCCGAGTCGCAGATCTTGATGTCCATAGGCGTGACGGTGCGTCCCGATGAACCGAATATGGCGTGGTTCATGGAATTGGAGCAGATGACAGGCGTCGCTTCCGACAGGCCGTAGCCCTGGAACATCGGAATGCCTATCGCGCAGAAATACCTCTGCAACTCTATGTCCAACAGCGCTCCGCCACCGACGAAGAACTGCATGCGTCCTCCGAAACTCTCGCGTACCTTCTTGAATATCAGTTTGTCGAAGAGCGACATCAGAGGCTTGCGCCAGCAGACATCGAGACCTCCGCGGTTGTAATACTCCTTGTTGTACTTGATTGCGTTCTTGAGGGCGAAGTTGTACAGTTTCTCGACCTTGGGGCCCTGTGCGTGTATGCCGGACTCGACATTGCGCCTGAAATTGCGTGCGAGTGCGGGGACGGACAACATCACCATAGGGCGCACTTCCTTGATTGCGGACGGGACATTGCGCAGGGTGGCGAGGGCATTCTTGCCCACAGGGACGGTGGCGATGCTGCCTCCGTAATACATCATGGTATAGAATCCAGCCACATGGGCGAAGCAATGGTCGAGCGGCAGCAGGATGAGCATCACGGCACCTCTCTCCACATTGATGACTGACGATGCCTGCTCCACATTGGCTGTATAGTTGCGGTGTGTCAGCAGGATGCCCTTGGGGTCCGCAGTCGTGCCGGAGGTGTAGGAAATATTGGCGTAGTCATCGGGACCGATAGTCTTGATGCGCTCCTCCAATGCTTCGGGATGCTCGCGCATGTACTCCACGCCCATTGCGCGCAGCGAAGTCAGCGTCATCTCGTTCTCTAACAGTCCGTCGATGTCGTCTATGACTATGACTTTCTCGACGAGGGGGCATTCGGGTACTACTTTGCGAATCTTCGGCAACTGCTGTGCCGATGCCATCACAAATCTCGATTCGGAATGACGGATGCGGAACAGGAGATCGCCTGTCTCTTCCAGTTTGGTCGAGAGAGGCACGTCTACACCGCCTGCATACAACAGGCCGAGTTCGGAGAGTACCCAACGGTTTTTGCCCTCCGAGATGAGGGCAGCCTTTTCTCCTTTTTTGAGTCCGAGAGCCATCCATCCGGCGGCGAGTAGACGGCTCTCTTCGCGTGTGGTGCGGAAAGAAGTCTCTTCCCACACGCCATTGATCTTTTCGCGCATGAAAGTCTCCCCGTCATAGAGCCGGGTATACTTCTCCACGAAATCAATGATGGTTAATCTTTGTGACATCTTAGAGTAAGTTAAGTGTTCGTTTGGCGGCTATTTCGGGAACAGTCCGAACATCTGGGCATCAATCATGTCGGTGACCTTGGCGAAGTCCTCCGGACGATTGCCGAACTTTATCTTGTCGGCGTCGATGACCAGCAGATTCCCTTTATAGTCTTTGATCCAGTTCTCATATCTGTCATTAAGACCTGATATGTAGTCTATGCGTATGCTCTTTTCGTATTCGCGTCCTCTCTTCTGTATCTGCGAGATGAGGTTGGGGATGGACGAGCGGAGGTATATCAGCAGGTCCGGTGCCTTGACAAGAGACATCATCAGGTCGAACAGGTCCGAATAGTTCTCAAAGTCGCGGCTGGACATCAGGCCCATCGCATGGAGGTTGGGGGCGAATATCCTGGCATCCTCGTAGATGGTGCGGTCCTGGATGATGACCTCGTCGGACTTGGAAATCTCGACCACATCCTTGAACCTCTTATTGAGGAAATAGACTTGGAGATTGAATGACCATCTCTCCATATCTTCATAGAAATCAGCCAAATAGGGATTGAAATCCACGGATTCGTATCTGGGTGTCCATCCGTAATGGGCGGTGAGCATCTTGGTAAGTGTAGTCTTGCCGCTGCCTATGTTGCCTGCGATTGCTATGTGCATGTCTCTGTGTATTTTTACAAATATATACTATTTTTCTTTTTCTCTGTGCGTATCTGCTCCTGTCTGGTATCTATTTGGAAAACAGGCCGAACAGTTCCGCGTCTATCCTGTCTGTGATGGATGCGAAATCCTCCGGATTGTTCTCGAAGTCGAGATCGTCCGCGTCGATTATCAGGCATTTGCCCTTGTATCCCTCGATCCAGCGCTCATATCTGTCGTTGAGGCCGGCGAGGTACTCCAAGCTGATGCTCTGCTCGTAGTCGCGTCCCCTCTTCTGTATCTGGGAAACGAGGTGTGGCACGGACGAGCGGAGGTATACCAGCAGGTCAGGGAGCTTGACCATCGACATCATGAGCTTGAAGAGCTGCATGTATGTGTTGAAATCCCTGTCGGAGAGGTTGCCCTGCGCCCTGTTGTTGTCCACGAATATG